>JASLRP010000538.1 GCA_030743915.1 SAR202 cluster bacterium
ACTCCAGGCGCTGGGGGATGTCGTCCCTCTCCTGCATTTTCTGTTCCAATGATTCCAGATGGGAACCCGGGAGGGCAATCAGGTACATGTGAGGCGGGACGTTGGTGTACTCTCGCATCCCGACGCACCCCAGTGACAGGACGGGTTTGTCGTTGACCGATGCGATAGCCAGGACCGCGCAGGCCGGACGAGGAAACACCGCGCCCTGAGGATTGTTGCGCCACATGATCGAGCCTGCCATCTCCTGCAGCACGCCCATCTGAGGCAGAGTGGCCCAGATCAACGCCATGTCCGGCTCCACGGGCATCATCCACAGCGGGCCATAGATTGTTCCAGCAGCCCCATCGTGCTGAAACCTGGTGGTCTCGGCTATTTCCTCTCGAGTCCCATCGCCGCCCTCGCACATTTCGTCCAACAGCGAGGCCAGTTCGTCCTCCCGGCCCTCTGGAGTCAGAAACCCGGACACCAGACCTCCGAGCCCGCACCCCAGGTGATGGTCTCCAGAGGCGTAAAACACGCGCTCCTCAGCCCAGCGCCAGAGGGTGCAGAAGGACTGAGCCTCTTTCTGCATGGCGAGCATATCCTCGGGTTGCTCCGACGCGAAGGCCAGGCCCACAGGAGGAAGCTGGATCATCAGCTTGTCTCCCAGCATCTGGACCAGATTCAGAGCATCCATCTAAGAGTCGCCCAGCACTTTGCTTGCGTCCTCTGCGTCATCATCGTCGTCGGACATGTCTGCGTTGGCCTTCGTAATGGCGGCGCTCACAGCCTCTCGGTCCACCTGAGAGGAGTCGAACACGACAGTCGCTTCTTTTTTCCCTTCGTCATAGGAAAATTTGACGATTCCTGGTAGTTGATTCACCTCACGGGCGACGGCATCTCCTCAACCCGTTCAAAATGCCGCTGGCACCGTCTGGATGAGGGTCTGGTTGTCCGATAGCATGAGCGTTTCCTCCATGTTATTGGCGCGTGTAAAGGCCGTGGTCAAGGATATAGGATTCGACGAACTCTGGCACGCGATATTTGATGGACTCGCCGTGGGCGACCCGATCCCTGATGTCGGTGCCGCTGATCCCGACGGACGGCCCTGAGACAAGAACAACCTTATCAGACGCGCCCTCTGCCAGGGACTCCAGGTTGTCGAGATCAATGTCTTCCTGACCGGGCCGGGACACTCCGACGACGACGCAGAGGTCGAATAACCTCTCGGGGCTGCGCCATCGGGCCAACTCGTTCAGCGAGTCCATGCCGAGGATAAGGAATTTCTTCGTATTGGGGCCATACTCTTGATGAAGCTGTTGCAGGGTATCAACAGTGTAGGTCAACCCGGGCCGACGAACCTCGATATCGGAGACTTGAAAGTGAGGATTCGAAGAGACAGCCAACTCGACCATCGCCATTCGGTGTTCCGGTTCGGTGACGGTCTGGTCGGCTTTCAGCCAGGGCCTTCCGGCGGGGATGAACACGACAACGTCGAGATCAAGCGCTTCTCTGACGTCCTCGGCGATCAGCAGGTGACCCATGTGGATGGGGTCGAAAGTGCCGCCCAACAACCCGATCCTTGAAGGTTGGATTGATTGGTCCGGGTCGGATTGGGATGTCACTCCCACAGGAATTCCAACTCGCCGATGTGCACTGTGTCCCCCGGCTCCACTCCGGCATCCTCCAGCGCCTTGACGACTCCCGTGTGCTGGAGCCTGCGGTAGAACTGCATCCTGGCCTCCCAGCGATCAAGATCAACCATGCCGGCGATGCGTATAGCGTCCGCCAGTTGCACTGTGTACTCGCCCTCCCGATTCACGGATACCTTGGGAGCGGTTCTCCGAGGGGTGGGCCGCAGAACAGGCAACTCTTCTGTTGGCGTGGACAGGCCTTCGGACTCCCAGCGCACAGGCGCCGATTGCAGGACCTGTATGGTTGCGTCCATCAGTGGGTCGAGGTTCTGGCGTCCGGCAGCGGAGACGAAATAGACTTTCTCGTCCGGCACAGCCTCGGCGAACGCCTCCTCAAGCAGGGACATGTACTCTTCGACCTCTGGAATATCGATCTTGTTCACAGCCAGAATTTGGGGCTTGCGGGCCAGGTCCTCGTTGAACAGCTTCAACTCTTCGTTGATCTGAAGGTACTGAGCCACCGGGTCGTCCAGCGAGCCATCCACCATGTGAATCAGCACCCGGGTGCGCTCAACATGTCTCAGGAAATCGTCACCCAGGCCAATGCCCTCGTGAGCGCCCTCGATCAGGCCAGGGATGTCCACCATGACGAAGTCTTCGTTTCGATGCTCGACAACGCCCAGGGCAGGCTCCAGAGTTGTGAAAGGATAGTCGGCAATCCGGGGGCGGGCAGATGTCAGAGCGGCCAGCAGGCTGGACTTTCCGGCATTGGGAGCGCCGATAACGCCCACGTCGGCCAGCAGTTTAAGCTCCAGCCGCACCTCTTCGTCCACTCCAGGCTCGCCGGCCTGAGCGATCATGGGATACTGATTCGTGGATGAAGCGTATCGAGCGTTCCCGGCTCCGCCGCGTCCGCCCTTGGCCACCAGCAGGGTTTCTCCGGGCGCGTCAAGATCGGCCAGCAGTTGAGAAGAGTCCTTCCCAACCCACACCTGAGTTCCCACGGGCACGGTCAATGTGATGTCCTTGCCGTTCTTCCCGTGCTTCAGAGCCCCTTGACCCTTGCCTCCAGGCCTGGCAGTGTACTGTCTCTTGTAGCGATACTCCAGCAAAGTGTTCACGTTGGAGTCGCTCAACAGATAAACACTGCCACCGTCTCCGCCATTGCCTCCGTCGGGGCCTCCACGCGGCACGTACTTCTCGTGACGTCCGCTTATCGCGCCGTCTCCACCTTTCCCGCTTCTAACGAGGATGAATACTCTATCAATCATTTTGCTGGGTTATACAGTAATAATAGTAATGCCGTGGATTGTGGGGACAGCCGTGCCTGACAGCCTGGGGACACGCGATAATTGTAGCATGGAGGCGCTGTGGAAGGCGTGGGGATAACTTTGGAATGTTTGAGCGTGAGGTCAACAATGTCAGTTTTTAGACTTGTCCAACTGGCCGAGTTATCCACATGGGGGCAGAGTTATCCCCGTTTTTGGGGCAGTTATCCCCAATGTTATGTCAAGCAGGTTGATTTCTTGTTTTGATGGATGTTCAAAATTCGATTAGCTTTTGTGTTGAACGCATGTGTCACTGGGAGGGGTGAAGTGGTCTGGATTGATCCAACAGAATCGAAAGAATGATTGACTGCGCCAGGTCGATGGGCGACAGGACGGTGGCATCAATCATGAGGCTATGAGCTTGTAGAAATGGTCGCGCTTGGGCAAACTGCGCGTGCAATCGTTGTTGAACCTCGATGTTGCGGCTGACGGTCCTGTCCGGGCTGGGATCAGACTGTGCCCTGCGCAACGTTTCCTTAGAGGAGACGTCCAAGGTTACAAATCTCAAGCAGGAACCTGACGTCAGGTGGTTACGCAGGCCATCGAGTGCTGAGAGCGAAAAGAATCCACCTTCCACGACTACAACACTCATACCGCTATCAAAGAACACACATCAGCCAGGGCCGCCGCGCCCCGGCGGGCAGCGCTCCAAATGTCCTCATTATCGAAGCCATCGCTCTGGCGGGCCATGCAATATACAACGTCAAGGTCGATGACGGCAGCGGGACGCCCAATGTCTCGGAAGCGCTCGGCCAAGGCCGATGCGACTGTGCTTTTGCCTCCACCCACGGGGCCGGTTAGAACAATGAGCAATCGTTCAAGCAAGCGCTACCCTATCTGCTTGGCGCTCGAAATCAGCGACGGGCCGATGACCGGAATGAGGACGAAGGAAGAAATCATGCTCGTATCATACATCAGACCAGCCGCCTGGAAATTGCTGTCATGCCGAATTGCCGTCGTCTAGCGGCATGACTCAGGCGCTATAATGGATGCTCTATTGAAACCGAATATTCCCATCAGTCAGATGCAAGAAAATGTCACAGAATCAGCAGACAGCCAGCATGTCCGATAACCAGTCTCAGCCTAGGTACAATCGTATTGTGGTGAAGGCTGGCACGACTCTGCTCACCGGCAGCACTGACAGGCTTGACTTGGAGATGATGTCTTCGTTAGTGGGGCAGGTCGCCCGTCTTCAATTTGCGGGGCGGCAGATGATGATCGTGTCGTCTGGCGCGGTGGCGGTAGGACGGAAGATTCTGAAGGGACAACAGCAGGGCCGTGATGTCCCCGTGCGCCAGGTGCTGGCCGCTGTGGGTCAGGGCAGACTGTTGCAGGCCTACGAGCAGCTATTCGACTGGCATGGCATCCCTGTCGCTCAGGCCCTGCTCACACGGCGAGACCTCAGCGACCGCCACGGCTATCTGAACATCCGAAACACCCTGCTGGGTCTGTTGGACGCGGGAGTCATCCCCATCATCAACGAGAACGACGTGGTGGCCGTGGATGAGCTTTCGGGAGGCGAGGTGTTCGGCGACAACGACACCCTCTCGGCGATGGTCGCCAACATCGTCGATGCCGACCTCCTGGTGATGCTGGGTGAAGTTGAGGGACTGTACACCCGAGACCCCCACTTGGACCCTGACGCCAAGCTGATCCCCAAGGTCGAGAGGCTGAACGACGAGGTCGGAGCTATGGGCGGTCCCTCATGGAGTGACATGGGCAGAGGCGGCATGGCGACCAAGCTGGACGCGGCCAAGCTGGCAACAGCCTCAGGCGTGGATACTGTGATCGCCGGAGGCCGGACCTCCAACGCCATTGTCAGACTGGCCGATGGCGAGACTCTTGGCACGCACTTCCCGGCTACCACTACCAGAGTGGAGAGTCGAAAGCGCTGGATGCTCAGTCACATGGACGAGTCCGACACCATTGTGGTTGATCAGGGAGCGGTCCGCGCTCTGGTGTCTCACAATCGCAGTCTTCTGCCTCCTGGAGTGGTGGAAACGCTGGGAGAGTTCCGGCGTGGCGACATCGTGTCCATCGTCGGCCCGGACAGGGAACAGATAGCCTGTGGCATAACGAATTATGACTCCCAAGAGATCGACAAAATCTCGCAAATGCGGTCCACCGCTATAAACGACACCCTGGGGCACCACTATGGCGATGAGGTGGTGCATCGGGACAACATGGTTATTCTTTCCTAAAATGCTTGTGTGTGGAGGCGAGTTTCAAATCCTCCCACTCACCGCGCAAATGAACACCAGGAGCATCAGAAATGCAAACGGCAGTGGACGAACTGACGATCAAGGCTCAGGCGGCGAAGAAGGCCGCTCGGATGCTTGCGAAGACGAAGGGCGAGGTCAAAAATAACGCCCTCATGAGCATCGCCGATGGCCTGAAGTCTCGACAGGAAGAAATTCTTGAGGCCAACGAGAAGGACTATCAGGCTGGACAACAGGCCGGTCTCGACGAGGCATTCCTGGACCGTCTGCTGCTGAACCCTGAACGTCTGGAAGGCATGGCCGAGGACATCCGCAGCGTTGTGATGCTCCCCGATCCCGTGGGCCAGATGATGGAGATGAAAACCATGCCCAACGGATTGCAGGTGGGCAAGCGCCGGGTGCCGCTGGGCGTTGTTGGATCCATCTATGAGAGCAGGCCCAACGTAACAATAGACATCTCCGTGTTGTGCCTGAAGTCAGGCAACGCCATCGTTCTCAGAGGCGGCAAGGAGTCGATAAACTCTAACACTGCGCTGGCGGGGCTGGTTCGAGACTCCATCGCGGAAGCTGGCCTGCCGGCGGACGCTGTGCAGTTCATAGAATCTACCGACCGCGCCATCGTGGGACAGATGCTTACGGCCAAGGGCCTCATTGACCTGCTCATTCCCAGAGGAGGGCAGGCGCTCATCAACCGCGTCTCCGAGAATGCCACCATTCCGGCCATAACAGGTGGCGTTGGAGTCTGCCACACTTACGTGGATGGCTCGGCTGACGTCAACATGGCCGCCGATATCGTGTTCAACGCCAAGGTGCAGCGACCCTCGGTCTGCAACGCGCTGGATACCGTGATCGTCCACTCAGCCGCCGCGCCATCGTGTCTGCCGGAGATAGCGAAACGCTTCGCCGAGGTCGGTGTCGAGATGCGGTGCGACCGTCGCGCGCTCACCATGCTGGGGTCTGTGAACGGATTGAAGGCCATACCCGTCACTGAAGAGGACTGGATCACCGAGCACCTGTCGCTGAGGGCAGGGGTCCGAGTTGTGGACTCGCTGGACGAGGCTCTGGATCACATCGAGACCTACGGTTCCGGACACTCCGACGCCATCATCACCGAGGACTACACCCACGCCATGCGTTTCCTGAACGAGGTGGACTCAGCCGCTGTTTTCGTCAACGCGTCCACCCGATTCAACGACGGCGCGCAGTTCGGCCTGGGTGCAGAGGTCGCCATCAGCACCGATAAATTCCACGCCCGAGGCCCGATGGGCCTTGAGGAGTTGACATCCTACAAGTGGACCGTCATCGGCGAGGGACAGGTGCGGCCTTAGTCCTGCCCGCTATACCCTCTCGCCATACTGAGCGGAGCGAAGTGTCTCGTCGTGTTGGCGCAACGATGTCCCGCAGAACGAGATTCTTCGATTGCGATCTCAGAATGGCGACCTAATTGTCGGCAAGGATGTCACCGAACACAATACGGATACACAACAAGCAAGGTCAGATACAAAAGACATGGCGAAATTTAATTTTGAGCGTGAGGTTCGGACTCCCTTTTCGGAGTGCTACACGGTGCTGGATAATGAGGACACTGTTGGCAGGCTGGACATCCACTTTGCCGACGCGATAGTCCACGCCACCCTGACTGTGGAAGAAAGTCTGACTTCCGACAGCATCCAGGACCTGATCGACGCCATCGATGAGGAGCTTCTGGATGCTGTGGGTATCCTGCGAGAAGAGATAATTATTCACATCCACCAGGGCCGGGAACTGGGCGTGTACAACCCCCCCGACTTTGAGGGAACCAACGGCGGCGGTCTGCGACTGAATTAGGAGTATCTTATGGTCCAGCCCAAGAGAGCAAAGCTCACAGTCCGCGACTACATGAGCATCCCCGAGGATGATGACAGACGATTTGAACTTATCAACGGGGAGCTTATATTGGCGCCGTCTCCAGTCACACAACACCAGAGAATTTCAAGGAACTTGGTCGAAATTCTGGTTGGCTTCCTCCGAACTCAGAACCTGGGTGAGTTGTTTTATGCCCCTATGGACGTAGTGCTGTCCGAGCATGATGTGTTCCAGCCCGACATTCTTTTTATCTCGAGTAGCAGGTTCCATATGATCGGTGACACCAACATTCAGGGAGCGCCTGATCTGGTGGTAGAGATTCTTTCACCCAGCACTGAGGATAGAGATCGAGGCGACAAACGAGACGCGTACCTGAGATATGGTGTCCGTGAATACTGGATTATTGACCCTCAGAGCAGGACTTGCGAAATCATGCGTGCCGGCGACACCGAGTTCGAGACCGTGCGAGTCTATCCAGAAGGCACGACAGCTACGTCTTCCATCCTCGAAGGCATTCAGGTGGAGGTTGTTCAGCTGTTCGCGTGAGTCCTTCGGTTAACCTGTAAGGAACGGCGGCCTAAGGCTGAATTAGGAGAACACTATGGTCCAGCCCAAACACATAAAGCTCACCGTCCGTAGTTATATGAGCATACCCGAAGGCGATGACAAACGTTACGAGCTAATAGACGGGGAGCTTATCTTGGCACCATCTCCAATACCCCAGCATCAGATAATCGCGGGCAACTTGTTTGAAATTCTGATTGGCTTTGTGCGAGCGCAGGGTCTCGGCAGAGTGATAATTTCTCCTATGGACGTGGTGTTGTCCGATCATGACGTGTTCCAGCCCGACGTCCTATTCATTTCCCGTGACCGGCTCCATATAGTCGGCGAACGCAACATCCAGGGAGCGCCCGATCTGGTGATCGAGATATTGTCGCCCAGCACGGAGACCCGAGATAGGGGTATCAAACTTACACAATATCTGAGGTACGGAGTCCGCGAGTGCTGGATTGTTGATCCTCAAGAGAGAACCTTAGAAGTCCTCCAGGCCGGCGACACCGATTTCGAGACTGTGAGGGTCTATCCCGAGGGCACAACAGCCACATCTCCCATCCTCGAAGGTATTCAGGTGGAGGTTGATCGACTCTTTGATTGAGCGTGTGGACGAAGTAATCAGCGTCGAGTCCCTATACAAAAGGTTCGATGACCTGGTGGCGGTGGACGATATCTCCTTCAGCGTTCGGCGGGGCGAGGTCTTCGGAATTCTTGGGCCCAACGGAGCGGGCAAGACGACGACGCTGGAGTGCATCGAAGGGCTGCAGGAGCCATCCAGCGGCAGAATCAGCGTGCTGGGCACGGAGGTTGCGCGAGACCCCAACACCGTCAAGGAGCGCATCGGCGTCCAACTTCAGGCGTCGGCCTACTTTGACTATCTGACTCTCACTGAAATTCTTGATCTGTTTGGTCTTTTCTACAGTCGAAGAGTGCCGCCGGCCGAGCTACTGTCCAACATGGGGCTGGAGGATAAAGCCAACACGACCGTCGGGAAGCTGTCCGGAGGCCAGCAGCAGAGATTCACCATCGCCGCCACGCTGGTCAACGACCCGGAGATCGTGTTCCTCGACGAGCCGACGGCCGGTCTCGACCCCCAGGCCCGCCGCAACCTGTGGGACTTTGTTCAGAGCATCAACGCTCAGGGCCGCACCATCGTCCTGACCACCCACTACATGGAGGAGGCGGAGTTCCTGTGCGATCGTGTGGCCATCATGGATCAAGGCAAGATTGTGACGCTGGACACTCCAACCAACCTGGTGCGCTCCCTGCCTGTGCCCTATGAGGTCAGGGCATCGACGCTCAACGGTTTTTCCACTGACGGGCTTGCGAATCTCGACTCGGTTACAGAAGTTCTGGACGACAAGAACGGAGGGTTCCGATTGCGCTCCTCCGATGCTGCATCCACCATGCCCGCGCTGATGGGTTGGGTGGCGCAGAATGATATAAAACTGACCCACCTGGAGGTCACACCCGCCAATCTCGAAGACGTGTTCCTCTCCCTGACGGGCAGGGCTTTGCGCGACTGACTTCAACCAATTCCTGATACCTGACACCTATTAACCTGGTTTATGCTCCTCATTCAACTCACCATAGCCAACGTCAAGATGATCGTCCGCAACCGGCAGGCGCTGTTCTGGGCGATGGCGTTTCCGCTGGTCATGGTCGTGATCTTTGGCCTGATAGCTCAGGATCGGGTCAGCAACACCACAATCGCCGTGGTGGACTACGCTCAAGATGACATCTCCGGTCAGCTTATCCAGAACCTCGCAGACGTCGAATTTTTCAACATGGACGTTCGACAGGACGAGGAAGCGGCCCGTCAGGAGGTTGCAGACGATGACCTCAACTTCCTGATGATTATTCCCCAGGGTCTGGCGTCGAAGGCCGGCCAAACGCCTCCTGTTGAAATCGCGCTGGTTTACGACGACACCAACCAGACCAGCGGCGTGATTCTGGGCGCGGTGTCGCGGTTTCTCGATCAGATGAATCTGGACATCGCCGGCGCGCCCACCTTGCTGGTTTTGGCCCCTGAAGGAATACTGACCGAGGAGTTCAGCTTCATAGATTTCATACTGCCGGGCATCGCGGTGTGGGGAATCATGAGCTTTTCAGTGATCGGCGTCGCCACCTCCATTGCCAACTATCGGGAGAAGAAGATTCTGCGACGTATCCTGGCGACGCCGTTGAAGGTGCGCACATTCTTCATCGCTCAGGTGCTGGCGTATCTGGGACTGGCTCTCATTCAGGCTGGCCTCATTCTGGGTCTGGGAGCGCTGGTATATGACGTGCCGGTTTCCGGCAATATCCTCGTTATCGGGTTGTTTATTCTTCTGGGCAACCTGGTATTTCTGAACCTGGGATTCATCGTCGGGGCCTACTCCAAGAGCGTGCAGGCAGCCAGTGGTCTGGGCAATCTGGTGGTGCTGCCGATGCTGATGTTCTCAGGGGTGTTCTTCCCGCCGGACGTGCTTCCAGGAGTCCTGACATCAGTTGTGGGGTTCCTGCCTCTGGCCCCGATGGTCGAGGCCGTGCGTGGTGTCACCCTGGAGGCCAAAGGCTTCACTGATTTCCCCCTGGAGATAGGAATCATGGCCTTGTGGATTGCTTTGACATCGCTGGTGGCCATCAAAGTGTTCCGGTTCCAGTAGTCTATTCGTCCTGATGCCTGAAAACCTGAGACCTGACGCCCGCTCAGATATTCCGAGCGACATAGACGGTGTTGGCCTCCACAGTGCCCTGGATCGGGTTTGGGAAGGTGACGATGTGGGCCTCGTAGTGGGCGAACACCTCTGACAGCGCCATGTGGAACTTCTCGTCCGGCGGGTCGTTGGACCACAGGGCGAAGATGCCTTCTGGAAGGAGATGCGCCGTCATCTGGCGCAGGCCGTCTGCCTCGTAGAACGAGGCGTGGCTGGGGTGCAGTACGTCGCGGGGGGAGTGGTCAACGTCCAGCAGAATAGCGTGGAATTGCCGACCTCGGTATTCTGGGTCGTAGCCTTTGTACAGCGAGGCTGACATGGCGAAGAAGTCGCCGTGGATCAGTCGGCATCGGGGATCAGATGTGAGCTTCTCGCCCAGGGGAAGCAGGCCCTGCTGGTGCCAGTCGATCACTTCCTGCATGGTGTCCACAACCAGGAGTTCGCGCACATTCGAGTATTCGAGGGCCGTGACCGCGGTGTAGCCCAGTCCAAGTCCTCCAACCACCACGTCCAGTTCAGGCTCGGAGAGATCTGCCAGTCCCAGGTTTGCCAGAGCCTCCTCGGCCACGGTGAACACGCTGGACATCAGGAATTCTTCGTCCAGCTTGATCTCGTATATGTCTATACCGAGGATGAGTTCCTTGCGACGTCGCAGGGTCAGCAAACCCATTGGCGTGGGGCGGTAGGCAAGCTCTTGAAAATTAACACTCATGAATATCTCTCGTATCAGCTCGCGCCGATGGCAATCGTGAAAATCCACCCTGCCATGCTGAACAGGGTGAAGCATCTGGTTGCGTGTAGGTCAGGCGTTGACTGCTGGCGGCCAGATTCTTCGCTGCGGCTCAGAATGCCGGACTGGCTGACGACTGAAAGGTGGCTGCTATCTGTTCACCTTGCAACAGCAGGTCGCCAAGGTCGTGGTCAAGGATAGCGACGAAATTGCGAGGCGGCAAGGCCTAGCCGTCATCGCTCCCGGCTTCGGACATCCGATGCTGTCTGGGCGCGAAACCCGCGAACTCTGGTTCGCGGTCGTCATCGGTGTCCTCCTCGTCACGCTCAAGACCGGCGAGAACTCGTCGTCGGCGTTCTCTGGGGTCGGGGGGCGATGGTATCAGAGCGACGGTCGTCACCATGACGATTGCCATTGAGAAGGCGAAGGCGAACACGATGAGCCGAGACGATATTGTGGCCTGGGTGCCGGGAGTGACGCTGCCCAAACTGATCATCGCAATCAACGACGCGATGAGCACCAGAATGCGAACCATCTTCGCGCTGTCTGCCATCGATCCGTTGACCCCCCGTCTGCGACCCTCTATTGAAAGTGTATCACATGGGATTTTGGGCGCGTGTTGGTAGCAGCGGTCCATTACTGTTCGGAATCTGTTAGGGACCAAGAAGGCGCGGCGGAGTTGGGTTACACTTGCGGGATAATTTCGAGGGTGCGCTTGAGAAGGCGCTCGGCCAGGTCTGTGTTGTCGTATGCTTTGGCAAGAACGGCGGCGCCTTCGTAGCAGGCCACGATCTCCTGAGCCACCATCAGCGTGTCAATCGGGGGGACTTCCTCGGCCTCGACCGCCTCGGCCAGTGTGCGCTCGAACACCCCCACGAACTGCTCGAATATCTCCCGGAGCTTGCCCCGAATCCCTTCGTCCTGACGGCTGAGTTCCAGGGAGAAGTTGCCCAACAGGCAGCCGTTGAGCGGGTCGGCCTGATCGTGAAACGAATTTTGCATCAACTGGCAGATCATGTCACAAAACCGCTGAAACCTCTCCAAGGGCGATATGTCATCGGCGAAGGCGGGAGTGAGAATCTCTGACTGGAAAGTCTCCCAGAACCGGTCTATTACCGCGATGGCAAGGTCTCGCTTCGATGGGAAATAATAGTAGAAGCTTCCCTTGTGGACATGGGCTTCGGCGCATATGTCCTGCACTCCGACGGCATTGTAGCCTCGAGCGTGCATCAGCGCGAGGCCTGTTGTGATGAGTCGTTCTTTTGTGTCGGGATGTCTTGTCATGGCGTCCCTAGAATTAGTTGACCGAACGGTCAAAACTCTATTACAATGCTTCGAGCGTGTCAAACGGTGGCGCGTAGGCGCCGTTCCAATGTTTCCCTTTTTGCCTGATGATTTGCGATAATTCCATTCGTTGTTATCTGGGAGACAGAAACCGCTGGGATGCTCGACATACACTACTTGATGTCGTGACAACGAATACGATTCGATTGTCAGACAAAACTTGACGATAAGCATAGCAGAAATCAGGAAATTTTAATCAAGACGGGGGAAACTTCAATGTCTGGACTGTTTTCAACAGAACGACTGGCCCGAGGCAGCGCGTCTCATCCGTGGCTGGTCATATTAGCGTGGGTGATTCTTTTGGTATCGTCGGTGGCAGTGTCCAGCACGCTGTTTGCTGACGCCGTCACCTCTGAATTCAACCTGATCGGCGACCACGATTCCAAGCTGGCCAAGGAGTTGTTGGAGGAACGGTTGCGCGGCGAACCGGAGTTCGCGGACTTGATCGTTGTCAAATCAGCGACGATCAAGGTGGACGACCCTGCATTTCAACAGACGGTTGAGGCAGTCGTCGCCGGTATTTCGGCGTTGGGGCCTGAAATAGTCAGGGACATAGAAACGTTCTACGACAACAATCAGGAGTTCCAGGTCTCAGAAAACCGCCAGGCGACCTTCTTCCAGGCGGGCATCATAGGCGACCTGACCGTAGCAACAGAACACATTGAGGAAGTGCATCACGCTCTGGATGCCGTCGCGCTGCCCGAAGGGTTCGAGGTTTTCATAACAGGACAACTAACCCTCGGACACGAGTTCATAGTCACATCTGAGGAGGACCTCAAAAAAGGCGAGGCAATTGGTATCCTGATCGCGATAGTGATACTGACGATCGTCTTCGGAGCGGTCGCCGCGATGGTCCTGCCGATTGTCATGGCAGTTATGTCCATCGCCATCGCCATTGGCATGGCGGCGTTGGCCGGTCAGGTTTTCGAGCTTAACCTGTTCGTTTCAAACATTATCACCATGATCGGCCTTGCGGTGGGCATCGACTACTCGCTGTTCATAGTCTCGCGTTTCCGCGAAGAACGCAGGAAAGGCCAGGAGGTCGTTGAGGCTATCGCCGTAGCCGGAGGCACTGCCAGCCGAGCCGTGCTGTTTAGCGGCATGACTGTTGTGCTTGCGCTGATCGGCCTGCTCATCGTTCCGGTGACCGTGTTCATCAGCCTGGGGCTGGGCGCTATCTTTGTGGTCATCGTCTCGGTGGCCGCCGGTTTGACGCTGCTTCCGGCGATTCTGAGGGTAATGGGAGACAAGGTAAACTGGCTGAGCATTCCGAAAATCGGAAGCCGCGATCCCGCCCCCGGTGAGGCGCCGAAGCAAAGCATATGGTCGCGTTTGGCCGCCGGGGTCATGAAGGCGCCTGCCTTAAGCCTGGTGATCGCAGCCGGACTGCTGCTGGCCGCCGGATACTCCTACCTGGACATCAGCACTGGGACTTCAGGCGTCAGTTCGCTGCCCGACGGATTCCGCAGCAAGGATGGATTCAACGCTCTCCAGAACGACTTCGGATTCGGCCTCGACGCTCCTGCCGACGTCGTTATCGACGGCGACATGCAGTCACCCCAAGTTCTGGGCGCTATTGACGCTCTCACCGCCAGTCTGGTTGGCGACGACAGATTCGGCGAACCCAGACTGGAGACCAACGCGGCCAACGACCTGGGCGCTCTGGTGGTCCCGCTGTCCGGAGACCCGACAAGCAAGGCTACGACAGCGGCAGTGGAGGAACTGCGAGACAAACTGATCCCTGACGCGTTCCGTGGCGTTCAGGCCAACGTGTACATCGGCGGCCCTTCGTCGGATGATATTGACCTCAACGACATCGCGTTGCAGTACCAGCCTATCGTGTTCGCATTCGTGCTGGGACTCAGCTTCATCCTGTTGATGATTGTGTTCCGGTCCATCGTCATTCCGGCAACTGCCATCATCATGAATCTGCTGTCGGTTGGCGCTGCTTACGGGTTGCTGGTCCTGGTGTTCCAGAAGGGCATCGGGAATGAGATTTTCGGATTCGAGCAGGACGTTATCCAGCCCTGGATGCCGTTAATGCTGTTCACGATACTGTTTGGCTTGTCGATGGACTACCAGGTGTTCCTCCTCAGCCGAATACAGGAAAGGTACAACCAGACCAAGAATAACGCGGAGTCTGTCGTGCATGGGGTGACGACGACGGCGGGCCTGATCACGGGCGCGGCGGTCATCATGGTCGCGGTGTTCGCCGGATTCGCCGCGGGGCGGTTGGTCCCGCTTCAGCAGTTCGGATTTGGATTGGCGATAGCGGTCCTAGTGGACGCCACGGTCGTCCGCACGGTGCTTGTGCCATCGACGATGCAGTTGCTGGGAGACCGCAACTGGTACCTTCCCAGCTTCCTGGGCTGGCTGCCAGAGTTCCGCATCGAGGCTGGGACCGAGTTGGCGCCAGAGGAAATCCCCGCCGTGGGTGGAAACGACTAGCCCTCTCTGGGAGAAAGGCTGCCAGGTATCAGGACTCGCCATTCTGAACCGCAGTGAAGAATCTGGTCGTGAGTAGGACAACGCTTGTTCCACATGAGACCAGATGCTTCGGCTTCGCTCAGCATGATGAAGTTTTGCTCAGAACAATCGAGCCGCCGAACGACAGCAAAAACTGTCGTTCGGCGGTTACATGTTTCCAGAAGACAATGTTGGTCTTCTAAGGCTCAATACTGGGCCTGACCCAAACTTCCTGGGCCAGTTTGAACGCTTCGTCAAGATTCAGGACCGCGATTCCTGGCCTGCCGTCGACCCAACTCTCGGCTCCTTCACGGGAGCTGAAAAAGTGCATGCCTGTTCAAGTGGCGCATTGGGGGCCGCTGATAGACCCTGCGCCTGTGCCGTCAGCCTCGCCGGGTATGATTATTGACAGGACGATTCCATCAGGAGTCGAGCTTTCGATGTGATCGGGAGTCACGGTAAGGCGTATCCCCCGGCCGGTCGCCGGACAGGTGGACTCGACCTTGGCGGTCCTCCCCATCAGCCCCGGCAGAAACAGGGTGTCCAGAGCGCACCAGGCGTACAGTTCCCCGCTATCAATCTTGAAGCTGTGGGGCGTTGGGATCTGCGTCAGGACATTGCCAACCAGGTTGTCGTCAGCGTCGAACTCGGAGCCTGCGCTACGCATCCGGTCGAAAACACCGTCCACAGCATCGGAGTCGAGACCTGTGCGTTGAGCGAAGGCAGTGGCCGATACTGGCCGTCCATCTGCGATGGCGCCCAGGATGTCAGTCGTCAGGTTCGCCGCGCCCACCGTGTTGGATGACGTTTCTCTGCCCCGCCGAATGGATTTCCACGTCGTTATGATCTTTTGCAAATCGGTCTCTGCAACCACTTTGGCATACCTCATTCTGTGGGTGGAATAGCTGGCTGGCAGACGTTATTCAATCAGTCTGCGCCAGCGCTATCACCATTCCATCACGACCATTAATTTCGAGTCTCACTGACTGACCTTCTGTGGTTGGCGCCTGATCTCCCCATAACGTCCGGGTCTGGCCGGATAACGTCCAATTGCCAGAGACCGTCAGACGGGTCTTCTGCGGAGCGCGGGAGGGATTCACTGCCCAGAGGTAAAGTCCACCCCCTCCCTGTTGCAGTCTCGCTGTGATGACAGGATTGGATGACTCCACGTGCTGAGCGCTGCCAATCCATTTCAGCAGGCCGGCGAAAAACTCTCTGGAAGATGGGCTGTCGTGGTGAAAGTAGCCGTATCCCGGAAAGGTCCCGATCAGCAGAGTCTTTCCTTTGCCGTGGGCGTTCTCCACCACGGCGATATCGCCGTCATCGAACCATCCGACGTCTTTGCCGCCCTGGAGAGCGTACTTCTGGATGTACAGCCCGCCACAGACAGAGTGTCCATTTCCGCCCGTGTTGAATCTCAGGTCGTCATTCAGATCAGGGGTGAATTCCACGTATGACTCTGACGCCCCGAAAAGCTCGTCCAGGCCGAAGTTGGGCTGGACAGTTCCAACCTTGCCTCGGTCGCCAAAGTAGGCGGGGCACCCCTCAGAGATCAGGCTCCCTCCATTTTTCACCCACTGGATGAGCTTGTCGCAATGCGCCTCGCTCAACATGACGGGGAATGGCAGGTAGAGCAGGTCATACTCGTCGATATGGTCAATGTGGACCCAGTCTGCCTGGATGTTGTTGTCGAAAAATCCCTGGTACGCGCCCCAGACCGACTGCGAGTAGAAGTCCGTGTTCCCCTGCTGGGCCTGGCAGTGCAACTGCGACTCAGGCACATAGACGATCCCGATGTCCCCTTTGACCGGGTCGGCGTCCCACAGGCCCTGCTGTTCGGGCGCGTTGGCCCATACCGCCATAGCGCTGACCATCTCGGACTTTGGCGTTCGGCTGCCGTCCATTCCGTAGGCGCCGAACGCGCCGAACAGCGGGCCGTCCAGAAGGGGCCGCCATCGAGGATACAGGAACCCGCGGCCGCCTGCGGCGAAAGTGATCAGGTTCCATAATCTGATGTCCTCGGGTGTCGCGACCCTGCCGTCGTCCAGGGGTCTTCCGGTGACCTGGGGTTGCATCCATAGAGGCCCGCCCTGCGCCTCGGCGTGCCAGAAGGGTTTCCCTCTGGAACTGGCGCGGGTCAGGTCCACGGCGTGCCACTGTTTCCACGGCTGGTCGCCCTTGCGAGACGCGACCCAGGTCAGGCCATACACTTCCACTTCCGAGGCCGCTTTCCAGTCGTCGGCTCCGCCCGTTGCCATTCGGTCGAGAGCAGCCGCGACTCCGTGGCCGGCGATTAAATGCTCCTGGTCAACACGGCGTATCGTCTCGACTCTCCATCGCATGAGCCTGAAAGCATTGTCGATCCTGAACTCAAGCCAGTCCAGGTAGTCCGGGTAAGGCCCGCCGTATCTCGGCGGCTCAATGTCTTCCCAGTCGGCATAGCTGTGGCGATACCAGGCGTCTCCCAGAGTCTTGAGGTCACCATATCGGTCTTTGAGCCATGCTCGTAATTTGACCGCGGTGGCGGGGCAGTAGCAGGTCTCCGGGCGAAAGTTGCACTCGTTCCAGACGTCATATCCCGCCAGCGAGGGATGGCTCTGATAGTGGGTCGCCAACTCTGTAAGAAACCGGCCGGCGATGTCTTTGACATCCTCGTTATCCAGGCAGAGGCCGGGGAAGCCGCCTGTGGCGCTGCTCCCGCCCATCTGGCTGCCTATCCGGTCTCCATCCACGGTCTCGAATCGGGCGTGCGAGAATTGGCGAAATGCCCATTCGGGAGCGGCAGTAATCATCTCGGCAATCATGGTCTTGATGCCGTTGTCACGGGCCAGATCAAGTTGCCTGTCGTATTCGTCCCAGTCATATTTTCCCGGAGCGACCTCGATGGCGGACCACATGAACCAGTGACGGAACATGTTCATGCCGTCTTCCGAGGCCACTTGATAGTCCCGCTGCCAGTCCTGCTGAGGGGGATTCGACTTCCGAAAGTACACGGCTCCATAAGGGAAGGCGGGCAGATTTTTTTTGACCTCAGGGCGCATATAATTCTCTCCGGTCAGGGCGCATTCGCTTGGTGTCGCCCCGCAGGTTTGATTGACGAGTATGATTCAGAGTATCTCAGGGGAATTTCGGCGCTCTTGAGATCGCGCCGACCCGAGACAGGATCGACTATATGATTGCCTTCTGAAGCTGTCAACTGACGCCAACCCAGCCCCAGTTCAGCAATTCCAATGAAACAGGTTATTAGGCTGACGCAGGCAAGAAAGGAAAGTGGATGATGGCGCGTTACATCGCTGCGACCTGTTTGACATCAAACCCCTGACAGGGCCTCTGGCGTAATGCCAGTGTGCGTGCGACAATTTCGCGTGGCCCGATGGTTCGGGCATCTGATATCTGTTTGATCGGGAGGAGTTCCAAACCGGTGTTCACAACTCGCTGGACGTTATTGATCTTTTCGTTAACCCTGCTGTCCCTGGCTTTTGTGGCCTGCGGAGGTTCATCCACTGAACCCGAGCCCGAGCCGACGCCTGTTGCCACCGTCGAATCGACGGCGGCATCCCCCGCGTCCGAGGCTCCGCAACTTACCGTTGCGCTGGCCTCCACAGACCTGGCTGTGGGAGAAAATCGAGTCTCATTTGGCGTGATTCAGCAGGGCGAGGGGCCTATCAAGAACGCCGAGGTCGAGGTCCAGACCTTCGTGATAACCGATGCAGGACTCGATGGGCCGAAGCAGACGGTCCCGGCGTCGTTCCGCGAGTGGCCCGGCGGCTCTGGCGGCGTTTACGTGGCCCACCTGAGCTTTGACCAGGCAGGCGAATGGGGCCTCGGGATACTGCTGACCCAGTCCGACGGCACACTGGCGCCCGCGACAACCAAGGTGCAGGTCAAGGAGCAGAGTCTGACAACTGCGATTGGCGCTCCTGCTATTCGCAGCGACAATAAGACGTTGGATGACGTCTTCGATATTGATGAACTCACAACAGACACGGAACCCGATCCGGACATGTACGCTATGACCATTGCCGAAGCGCTGGACGAGAACAAGCCTCTGCTGGTGACCTTTGCGACACCCGCCTACTGCCGGACCGCGACGTGCGGCCCTCAGTTGGATGTGGTCAAAGAAATCAAGAGCGGCCACTCTGACGAAATGAATTTCCTGCACATTGAGGTTTACGATAACCCCGACAAGATTCAGGGAGACCTCACCAAGGGAGAAATATCACCAACGCTCGCAGAGTGGGGACTGATAACCGAACCGTGGACCTTCGTGATGGATGCCGAGGGCCTTGTGCAGGCTAAGTTCGAGGGGTTCGTGGGGCCGGAAGACCTGGAGACGGCCATTCAGAGCGTGCTTCAGTAGAGCTTACTGAGTTATCCCAGCTACGATCAGTCCGACCACTGCGAGCAATATGGCGATGATGATGCCGATACCGACTCGTGTCACGTCGTTGAGTCGAGCGTTGATTCGGTTGTCCATGGCATCAATACGGGAATGCAACTCGGTAATCTGAGCAGAGGTAGCCAGGCCGTTCATACGGCCTTCTACTCGGTCTACTCTTGATTCCAATTGCTCTATTCGCTCAGCAAGACGCTCTGTCATGCGAATCTCCCAATCGCTTGTAATCATAGATTACCACGAATTGGCAACTATTGGCTTTGGAGTGGGGCGGTACAGTCGTGTAATTACAAACGCCCTTGATGCTCCAGGAGTCAGATGGCAGAAAATGTGGCCGTCGAGTTTGACCGCTCATTGCTCGATTGGTAAGCTCCCTCAAGAAACGAGAACTTGTGCTCAGGGCTGATGACAGAGGGTGAAAACTGTCGAGCAACCATATTCCGTAGGCGGTGTTTATGAGGACGACTCAAAATTAAATGCGTGCGATGAACCTCTCCCAGCGGGAGAATTACAAGTGGTGGGTCTTCGCCGCCGTCGCCATCGGCACACTGACATCGGTTATTAACAATGGCAGCGTCATCGTTGCCGTTCCGACCATCGCTCAGCACTTCGGGACGGACTTGTCCACGGTCCAGTGGGTGGTCATCGCCGAGGGATTGACCGTCAGCGCGTTGCTGCTTCCCATGGGCAGGTTGTCCGATATTGTGGGGCGCAAGCAGGTTTATGTGTCCGGGCTGGTAATCTTCATTGGCGCGGCGGCGCTGGCGGGCATGTCTCCCAACATTTGGGCCCTGATCATATTCAAGGGGATGCAGGGCATCGGCGCGGCCATGACTCAGGGCACTGGACTGGCGATGGTGACATCGGTGTTTCCTGCCAATGAGCGAGGCAAAGGCATCGGGACTCATGCCAGCGTCGTTGGGACAGGGGGAGTCATCGGACCGGTTGTCGGCGGGTTCCTGGTCGTTGCGCTGGGATGGCGTTGGGTATTTTTCATAAACATCTGGATGGGGCTGCTGGCGATGATCGCCGTGCTGATAGTCATCGACAGCCGGGCCTTCCGCACCGACACTCGCTCCAGGACCTACGATCTGCTGGGCGCGGTCCTGTCCTCGGCGGCTCTGCTGACCTTCCTGCTGGCGGTGACCAACGGAGCGCGGACCGGCTGGCTCTCGCCCACCATCGTGACGGCGGGCATCATGTTCGTGGTCTTGGCGGCGGTCTTCATCTGGTGGCAGAGACGCTCTCCCTCGCCCATGCTGGACCTGGGGTTGTTCAAGAGCAGGGTTTTCGCCCTGGGAGTCGCCACAGGATTCGTGTCATTCCTGGGCGTGACCTCCGTGCGGTTCCTGCTCCCTTTCTTCCTTCAGGCCGCCCTGGGATACAGCCCCGGACAGGTGGGATTGGTGATGGTCCCCAACGCAATCAGCCGAATAATAATGGGGCCTCTCAGCGGACGGCTGTCCGACAAATACGGTTACAGGATGTTCAACGTCGCCGGGCTGTTGCTGTCGGCTTCGGGCCTGTTCGTGTTTGCGACTGTTGATGAGTCATCGTCGTTGGCGATAATACTGACGGGGGTAGTGCTTCAAAGCTCCGGTTCTGGTATGTTCCAATCACCAAACAACAGTTCGATATTCGGCGCCGCGGACGCCAGCAAACATGGAGTGGTGGCCGCGCTGGTCAACCTGACTAGAAACTCGGCCAACGTGACGGGCGTTGCAGTAGCCACGGCCATCGTGACGGCGGTCATGGCCTCTCAGGGGTTTGACGCTAATATCGACGACGTAATCGAGTCCGGTAGGGAGACCGGAATGCTGGGAGCCTTTAATTCAGGGCTTCACATTGCGTATGTGATAATGGGCAGTTTGCTGGTGGTCGGGGCTCTGGCGTCCGCGTTCAAGGGAAAGAGCCGCCAGAAGGTTACAGACCCGGAAACCCCATTGACCAGCGAGAAGGCTGCATCCTGAAACTCAGCTTGATTGAAGGCCTGAATCTAAGGAGGGAATAATGAACGAGCAACCCACAGGCAAGAACGGCCCTCTGGAGGGTCTGAGGGTGATCGACTGGACCATGTGGCAGTTTGGCCCGGTCTCCACAATGATGCTGGCAGACCTGGGAGCCGAGGTTATAAAGGTCGAGTCGCTGGACGGCGATTACGCCCGCCAGTTCCATCGGGTCAGCGGGGCGGCTTCGACTCTGCCCGGCGACCTCAACGCCTACTTCCAGTCCCTGAACCGACAGAAGATGAGCCTTGCTGTTGACTTGAAGACCGACAAAGGCAAGGAGATTATGTATCGACTGGCTGAAGAGTCGGACGTCTTCGTCCAGAACTTCCGCAAGGGCGTTGCTGAGCGCCTGGGTCTCGGCTACGAAGACCTCGCCAAGCGCAATCCGATGATCGTCTATGGCGCGGGCACAGGCTACGGCCCCAACGGGCCGGACTCGGACAAACCGGCCTTCGCATACACTGGCGAGGCGCGGTCAGGCTCCCTGTGGTGGGCGGGGCCGGACGACGGCAACCCCTACAATCTTCAGAGCATCGCCGACCAGATTTCAGGCATCATGCTCTCCTATGGCATTCTTGGAGCGCTCATGGCTCGCGAGAGGTTCGGCAAGGGCCAGAAGGTTGACGTTTCCCACCTGGGCAGCATGATGTGGCTTGGAGGCAACAAATACGGCATTGCCCTGCTGACCGGCAACAACCCCGGACGTCAGGATCGCCGCACCGCTCGCAACCCTCTTTGGAACGCCTACAAGTGCCAGGACGACAAGTGGATTGCCTTCTCCATGAATCAGAGCGACCGCTACTGGCCCGACTTCTGTAAGGCTATCAGCCGTCCTGATTTGATGACCGACGAGCAGTATAACGACATGGGAGTCCGGGCCGACAACCGGGTGGAGCTTATCAAACTTCTGGACGAAGTCTTCCTCACCAAACCTCGCGAAGATTGGGAGAAGCTGATGGATGGAACGGGGGGCATCATCTGGGAGCGGGTGCAGGACGTATGGGACCTGCCCAACGACCCTCAGGTGATCGAGAACAACTACTTGGTGGACTTCGAGCATCCGGTGCTGGGCGACACAAAATGGCTCCAGACGCCGGTGGGCTTCAGCGCAACGCCCGTGTCCACCCGAAAGATGGCCCCGGAACTTGGGGAGAACACCGAGAGCATCCTCGTGGACGTTCTGGGCTACTCCTGGGATGATATTGCGACCTTGCAGGATGAGCACGTCATCTTGTAGATAGAGTTCAGAGGTGTGATGCCCTCTGCTTTACGATTCAAAATTTACACACGACGGATTAAGGAGAGACATATGCAATTCGGCCTGTTTTATGAATGGCCCAACCCGACCCTCAGGGACTGGAAAGTCCTGTTCGAGGAGGGCATGGAGCAGATTCAGTACTCTGAAGCGCTGGGATTCGACTACTGCCTCATCGCCGAGCACCACTT
>JASLRP010000539.1 GCA_030743915.1 SAR202 cluster bacterium
CTCAATTCGGGTCGATGCCACGCAACATTAGAAGGACATTCCAATGTCGTCGCAGGTTTAGCCGTCACACCTGATGGCAAAACCGTCATCTCAGCTTCGACTGACAGTTCGCTGAAGGTGTGGGATCTCGAATCCGGTAAATGCCGCGCAACATTAGAAGGACATACTCATGGCGTTTCGAGTGTGGCCGTCACACCCGATGGTGAAACAGCCATATCGGTTTCAACAGACGCTACACTGAAGGTGTGGAACCTCGAATCCGGTAAATGCCGTGCAACAATTGAAGGACATACTGATCACATTTGGAGCGTGGCTGTCACGCCCGATGGCGAAACCGTCATCTCAGGATCAGAAGACACAACGGTAAAGGTATGGAACCTCGATTCAGGTCGATGTCGTGCAACATTTGAAGGACATTCCCTTGGGGTTTATGAAGTAGCCGTCACGCCCGATGGCAAAACCGTCGTTTCAGCTTCAAGCGACGGTACGCTGAGGGTGTGGCGTCTGCCATCGCCGGACGCGGTCGTTGAAGTTGATGACTCTGCGCGTTACACCAATGCCAAAGTTGTCCTTGTCGGTGAGTCCGGCGTCGGCAAAACCGGATTGGCGCTGCGCCTGGCAGAAGATCGCTGGCAGGAGACGGGTTCTTCACATGGCATGAACGTCTGGCCGCTCAGTTTGCCTGAGGAGGAAGGGTCTGGCATGGAACGGGAAGTCTGGCTGTGGGACTTCGCGGGCCAGCCGGACTATCGCCTCATCCATCAGCTCTACATGGACGAAACTGCGCTGGCTCTGATGGTGATCGATCCGCAAAAGGATGATCCATTCGAGCCGCTGGGCCACTGGGAGAATGCGCTGCTGGCAGCCGTCAAGCACGATCCCGCCAAACTGATCATCGCGGGGCGTTGTGACCGGGGCGGCCTTACTGTCAGCCAGAACAGAGTGGACCAGTATCAACATATTCATGGCTACAGCGCAGTCCTGAATACCTCAGCCCAGACTGGCGACGGCTGCGAGGACCTAAGAGACCTGATCGCTCAACACATCCCCTGGGACCGGTTGCCCTGGACGGCCACCTCCCGGCTGTTCAAGACGCTTAAGGACGCCATCGTCCGTATCAAAGAGGAAGGCGAGAAACCCATCGTACTCGCCCGGATATCTGAACTCCGCCAGCGCTTGCAACTGGAGTTGCAAGATGACTCCATTGAGGAGGACGATCTGCGGGCAGTAGTCGGACTGCTCGCCGCGCAGGGGGTCATCCAGAAGCTTGAGTTCGGAGACTTCGTGCTGTTGCAGACAGCGCAGATCAACAACTATGCTTCGGCAGTCGTGCGCAGCGCCCGTGACAGCCTGGATGAGATCGGGGCCGTGACGGAACGGGCCATCCTGGAAGGAGACATCGACTTCAAGGACATGGTACGGTTGAATGAACCCGACGAGAAGATATTGCTCCGCGCGATGCTGCAAACCTTTATCGACCGATCGCTGTGCGCCCGCGTCGAAACGGACGAAGGCGCTCAGATGGTGTTCCCCTCCTACTTCAGGCAAGACCGGCCTGAGAATCCCGAACAACCGAACGTCGTCGTCACTTACGGATTCTCTGGAACGCTGGACGAAATCTACTCGACACTGGTGGTGCGGATGCACTACACCAACAATTTCGAAATTGACCAAATCTGGCAAAATGCCGTGGACTTTATCACACTGGCGGGCAGACGGGTCGGCCTCCAGATGATCAAGAAGAGGGACGCCGCCGCCGAGATTCAGGTGTATTTCGAATCGGACACATCTGAGGACGCGCAGGTGTCCTTCGTCAAATACATCCACGAACATCTGAAGACACGCGCTCAGGATGTCACCCGCGTCCGCTCGTATGTCTGTCCCCATTGCGACGAGCCTGTGGAGAATCGCAGAGCGGTCGCAATTAGGTTGCAGAGAGGGTTGCCTGATATCATCTGTGGTGTGTGTGAGGATCGCGTCCCGTTGCTGGATTTGATCGAGACGAAATTTGCCTCGGATGATTTTCTCCGGACTGTCCAGGAGATGGATGCGGACGCACAGATCAATCTCAATAAGGAAAGCCTCGACCTGGTCCTGATTGGACATGCGTTCTCCGTTGCCGACGAGGCAGGCCAGACCTATAATCCAACTCTCACCTCAGGCTGGGGCATTGATGGAGAGATCGAGTTCAAGAATGACAGAGGCGAGGCCAGCGGTCAGCGGGTCTGCCTCCTACTAAAATTCGGCGACTCTTATCGCCAAATTCGTGAGCGTAGCGACGAAGGAATCTTCACGATCAATAACCCGCGCCACGCCGATTACTGGCAAGCCCACGAATACCCCGTGATGCTAGTGGTCCGCACGTCGAACGGTCAGATCCGTTGGATGAACGTGACTGAGTACCTTCGAGAGCACGGCACTGCTACAAAGCAAATCGTCTTCAACGGCGAGCCATTTACAGCGCTGAACGTTGGGAATATGCGCAAACAACTGCTCGGTTGACAGGGCACAAGGCCGCGCCTAGACTGTTGGCTGTCCACCCAAAATGAACAGAAACCACGTTGAACAAGCCACGCAGGGAGAGCCATATGCCCATCGACCCTAATCGCGAGACCTGGAAGCCCGGTATGCCCTGGGAACCGGCCATTGACGACATGGCTTATATTCGAGGGCTTGCTCAGGAATTGGGCGGGCCGGAGCGCGTGAAGCGCCAGCATGACGGCGGACGCTACACTGTCCGAGAGCGCATCGACAAAATGGTTGACCCCGGAAGCTTTTTTGAAGCTGGCCCGCTGGTGGGCGCGGTCGAGTACGATGAAAACGGCAACCTCAGCGAGTTCACCCCTGGAGCGTATGTCATGGGTCTGGCCGAGATCGACGGTCGGCCAATCGCCATCGGCGGCGATGACTTCACGATCTCCGGTGGCAGCCCTCACAACGTGCATAAAAGCTCCCGCCAGTTCACTCAACCCCTGGCTATTTCATACGGACTGCCCTATGTCCAACTGGTCGAGGGTGTCGGGCATAGCTCCAAGTCTGACGAAGCCGCAGGCCACATGGGACTGCCTTCGGGCGAACAGTGGTGGCAGCAAATGGAGCTTATGCGCCGCGTTCCCGTTGCGGCAGGAATCATGGGTTCCGTCGCGGGCGCTCCTGCCGCCTATGCGCTGATGTCTCACTTCACCGTGATGATCAAAGGGCAGTCGCAGATATTCCCTTCCGGCCCACCCGTTGTGCGTCGAGCCATTGGCGAAACGCTGAACAAGGAAGAGTTGGGCGGCTACCAGATGCACGTTCACGACAGCGGTCAGGTGGACAACGAGGCCGAGGACGAAGAGGACGCCTTCAACCAGATCAAAAAATTCATATCCTTCCTGCCCAACACCACCAACGACGTGGCTCCAAGAGTCGAGACCGAGGACCCTCCCGACCGCCGGCCAGAAGAGCTTCTGAACATCATCCCGGCCAACCGACGCCGGAGTTACGACCCTCGCAAGCTCATCGAACTGGTCGTCGATAACGGCGATTTCTTCGAGATGCGGCGTCACTGGGCCGGAGCCGTGATTACGGGATTTGCCCGACTGGACGGGTACAGCGTCGGCATTCTCGGCAGCGATCCGACCAAGATGG
>JASLRP010000540.1 GCA_030743915.1 SAR202 cluster bacterium
TGCCTCTCTCGCAGAGGTCGTGTCTCTGGAAGGGATCCGCGACGTTCGAATAGCTGTTCCTTTCAATGGTTACCTGCCAGTTGCTTGCAGCGCCGCCTCACGGATATTCGCCAGGCTCTCTTCATACGCGGCGGACGAAAGCGAGATGTACCCGACTTCCGTGGACAGGTCAGCGCCGTTCTGAAGGTAGTATTCAAGGAAGGCCAACATCTCCGGCCTCTGAAGGCTCCGGGTGTTGACGTAGATAAACAGTGGTCGTGAAAGAGGTTTGAACGTGCCATTTTGTATCGACTCCTCGGTGGGAGTGACACAGCCACTGCCGGCGTCAATATCCACAAGTTTCAGTGATCGGGAATTCTCGGCGTAGTAGGCGTATCCGAAATAGCCCAGCGAGTTGCGGTCGCCGCCGATGGCTTGCACCAGAACGTTGTCGTCCTCAGATGCCGTGTAGTCGGACCGAGACCTCTGGGCCTCGCCGACGATCTCCTCAGTGAAATAATCGAAAGTCCCTGAGTCTGTGCCAGGGCCGTAAAACCCGATCTCCTTGTCATTCCATTCCGCATTCAGGTCAGACCATCGTTCGATGGGGCTGTCCGGCTCCCAGATGTCTTTGAGTTGAGCCACAGTAAGGCAGTCGATGAACTTGTTGTTGGGGTTGACCACCACCGATATGCCATCGAGGGCGACCTGAATCTCGATGTATTCGATCCCGTTTTCAGTGGCTTTATTAGCTTCGGCAGCTTTGATGGGGCGAGAGGCGTTGCTGACATCGGTATCGCCGGTAATGAATCGCTTGAACCCGCCGCCCGTGCCTGACACCCCGACATTGACCTGAACCCCTTTGTTCGCCTTGTGAAAATCTTCGGCGACGGCCTCGGTAATGGGAAAGACCGTGCTGGAGCCATCTATCTCGACTGAGCCGGTGAGTTTGGGAGAGTTGGGATCAGAGTCGGCCTCTGAATCGGAGCACGACACCAGCGTCAAAGCTAGTATTGCCAGGGAAATCGACCAGATGGTGTGTTGGGGATTCAGGATATGTGTCAAAAAAGAATTCATATTGAATTCATTTGAGTCTATAGGGCTCAGGTTAATTCCTGGTCAACGTCGTGTTAACGGCACGTTAAGGTTCGGGACAAATTGTGTGGTTTTAACTCAAACCCTGCCACACGGATCCGCCAATAATGCTGAGACCCACTAAGATTACGAACAGGCCGAAGTTGACGCGCTCGGCCACGTTCATCAGCGCCCGTATGGTGACGAAGCCCACGATTGCCGCCACGATCACAGCCACGATCGCCGATCCGGAAGTGTATATCTCACCGTCGATGGCCGAGTACAATCCCCCGCCCAGGCTGGCTGGAATGCTGAGGAGGAAGCTCAGCGTCAACGCCTCGCGTCGGTCCACGTGCCGGGCCAGAAGCGCAGACACCGTAAGCCCCGAACGACTCAGTCCGGGCAAAGCTGCAAAACCCTGAGCGATGCCCGTCAGCGCGGCGTCCAGTAATGTCACGTCCTCACGAGTGCGAGTCCCGCCCTGCTTTCGGCGAAGCTGAAGCCCACCGGTTATCAGCATCAATGCGCCAACCACCCCCATCGCCGCAGCGCCTATGCCCCCGGATAGTTCGTCGATCCCCAGTAGCAACGGGAATCCCACGACTCCGCTTATGAGGGTGGCTGCCACCAGATAAACCGCCAACCGGGTGGGGCGCAGAGGACTTCGCAAGGTATCCCCAACCACTTCTACGATATCCCGTCGCAGGGCCACCAGCGCCGATAACACCGTGCCCAGGTGAAGCCAGAGAGCGAAGGCCACCGAGTCAGCCACCGGATTGTCGAACGCGAAGGCGTGAACTGCGGTTATGACGCCCTCAGAGCTGACGGGAAGCCACTCGGTGACGCCTTGAACAAACCCCAAAAGGATCGCTTCCCACATGCTCAGGAAGCCCGTGGCAGGGTGAAGATGAAGGCGCTGCCCTCGCCTTCTACGCTCTCGGCTCTGATCTCGCCGCCGTGAGCCTGCACCAGGTGTTTTACGATGGCGAGGCCCAATCCTGTGCCTCCATCCCGACGGGAGCGGTCCACCTTGTAGAATCGCTCGAATACGTGAGGAAGATGTTCTCGGGCAATGCCAACGCCATTGTCGCTCACTTTGACCTCGATCCAGCGGTCCGTGGCGTCAGCGGATATGGAGATACATCCGCCGTCGCCGGTGGCCTTGACAGCGTTCTCCACCAGGTTCGCCAACACCTGATCAAGCTTGCCAGCTTCGCCCATGACCAATGGGATATCGTCAGGCATTTTGGTTTCCAGACTCAATCGTTCGTGATCTGGGCTCACTTTGAACCTCGATTCAATCTCTCCGACGACCGAGTCCAGATTCAAAGGCGCCAGGTGTATAGGCGCCTGTCCGCTTTCGAGACGCGAAAGCTCCAGAAGTTCGTTCACCATTGTGGTCATTCTCTGAACATCGTTCTGGATTCGCGCCAGGAAGTCCTGTGCCGTATGGGGATCGTTCAGAGCGCCGTCCTGCAGGGTTTCGGTCATGGCCCGGATGGCGGCCAGAGGACTGCGAAGCTCGTGGGACACGTTGCTGACGAACTCCCGGCGTGTGGTTTCGACCTGCCACAAGCGGGTGACATCCTGAAGTGTTAACAGAACACCCTCGTCGTCGCCCTCCGACAGGGGCGTGGCGATGACGTTAAGGAATCGACGCCGATGGACGAGCTCCAACTCCGCCTGTCGAGTCTGATGAGTATCCTTCGCCTCCGCGACCAGTTGAAGAATCTCGTGGTCTCGCACAACCTCTGCTAGCTGGATGCGCAGAGCGTCGCGGTTTTGAGACTCCAACATCCATTCAGCAGCCAGGTTCATCAACTCAACTTGACCGTCACCATTAACAACGATGACGCCGTCCGCCATCGTGTCCAGCACCACGGACAGTTGGTTGCTCTCGGAGGACAGATCACGCACTTGCCGGGTGATGTTGGAGGCCATCTGGTTGAAAGCGTCGGCCAGCTCTTCAATGCCTGGGGAGGAACTGATGTTCAGACGGAAATCCATGTCGCCCTGGGCGAACTGGCGCGCTCCATCCGCCGCAGCCTCCATCGATCGGGATACGCGCCGAGCCAGAAGGTAGGCCAACCCAACGGAGAGTATCACAACAGCCGCAGACAAGAAGATGATCGCAAGCACAATGGGAAATATCTCGCTGTCGCTCGACGACGCTGGACGGGAGACTCGCGCCACCCCCACCGTCTCCCCATCGAGAATAATGGGCACGGCCACGAACATCTGCTCCTGGCCGCCGGCTATTTCAGTCCGAGAGTTGACACTGATACCGGAACTGAACGCGGTTATGACCTCCGGCGCAGTAGGCGAGGCGACAGGCGCATCTGGGGAGTTCCCGACATCAGCCAACACTGATCCGTCGGCTCCGAAGACCGTGACCCTCGACTCGGAGAACTCGGCTGCCAACACACTGGCGGCCTGAATGCGGGCCCGATCAGGCGAGCTACCGAAGAGTTTCACCGTCAGTTCCCTCACCAGCAGCGCCTGACGTTGCAGGCTTGCTTCGAGATCCGTCGCGCTGGAATTGTTGACGATAACGATCAGATAGACGCTGACCACAGCAACCGCCGCAAAAACGAGTGCCGCATACACCAAAGTGATTCGTCCCTGAGGTGTTTGGGAAAGTCTCATCCGTCGAATCGGTAGCCGACGCCGCGAATGGTTGTAATGCGTTGTGGCGATGCGGGGTCTGGCTCAATCTTCTCTCTCAGCCAGCGAATGTGGACATCGACGGTGCGCGTGTCGCCAATATAATCATGGCCCCACAAGCGCTCAAGAATCTGGTCTCGGGTGAAAGCTCTACCCTTGTTGGCGACCAGCAAAGCCAGCAGGCTGAACTCCCTGGGCTTAACATCCAGGGGTTTGTCTTGCAACTTCACTGTGTGGCCTGTCAAATCAACAATCAGGTCGCCAGACGCCAGGGTCTCAGCATCGGTCGAAGCGCTTGCGCCGTCGTCACTATCAGAGCGCCTGATCATGTTGCGCACGCGAGCCATCAGTTCCCTGTTGCTGAACGGCTTGGTGACGTAATCATCGGCTCCCAGCTCTAGGCCCACAACCCGATCAATCTCTTCGCCCCGGGCGGTGAGCATGAGAATTCGAACATCCGACTCTCTGCGCAGAATGCGGCACACTTCGAAGCCATCCAGGTTGGGCAGCATGACATCCAGAATGACCAGATCGGGTTTTTCCTGACGAGCCAAGGCCAGACCGGTCTCGCCGTCCTCTGCCGTAAACACATTGTAGCCCTCGGATTTCAGGTTGTACTCCAGGGCCACCAGCAGGTTCGCCTCATCCTCTACCACAAGCACTTTGTTCGGCATTGTCACGCTCTCATGTGGTGTCTGGCGTATATCGTCATCAACACTCGGCGGCAGATCAATCGAATTATTCGATTCAACTATACACGTATTGTCCAGCTATTCATGCAATGCGCCCACATCATTTGCCCGCTTCTCGACCCAGCCAGCGCGAATTAATCGAAACGATGGTATCATCACATTCTGACGCCCGATCACCCAATGCCTGACGACCCCTCTCCAGAAAGGTCTAACATGCCCGATAAACCAACCAGCCGAAACAAATCGAAGTTCGACTACGCATCTTACTTCCGAGAGATGCGGGACACTCACGACCTCACCACTATGCCTCAGGACAGAACGTGGACCCCGGCGGTGCCTTTCGAGGCTGACGCCGAACCTCATGAAGTCGTTCTCTATTTGGGATGCAACGTCCTGCGAACCTCCCACATGATCAAAACCGCCACGGACATCCTGGACTTGTTGGGCGTTGACTACATAGCCGTCGGTGGGCCTGCGTACTGCTGTGGCATCCTCCATCACCGCAACGGCGACACTGAGTTGGCAGAGTCCATCAGCACGAACGCGATTCGATATATGGAACGCTACAAGCCCAAGACCGTGGCGATGTGGTGCCCTTCGTGCATATCCTACTACGACGACGTCTTCGAGATTGAGACCTCATTCAAGACCCAGCACTTCACAGAATTTCTAGTTGACCATCTTGATGAACTGGACTTCGTCAAGGACGTCCCGTCGAAAGTGGCCCTGCACTCCCACATGAGCCACCCCAAGCGACTCGACGAGGCACGCGCGGCCATGACTCTGCTCTCGGCGGTCCCAGGCATGGAAGTCATCGAGCTTGAGAGTGACGCTCGGCTTGGCATCTCTTGCTCCCCTAACACCCAGAAGTCGGCAGGCATGGACGTGTGGGATGATATCGTCGGAGGTCAGTTGAGAGATTCGGTGGATGACGGAATTGACGCCTTTGCCACTCTGTACCACGGATGCCAGCGATCAATCTGCTCCTACGAGGAAAAGTACCCCATCGAAATCGAGCACTACCTGAGCCTGTTCGCTCGCGGTCTCGGCATCGAGCACGAAGACAAATACAAAAAGTTCAGCCTGTGGCGAGACCCGGCCCGCGTCATGGCGGAGATGGGCGCGTGCATGGAAGCGTCAGGCGTAAAGCCGGAACGCGCCCAAAAGCTGGTTGACCTCACCTTCCCGGCGTAGCCGTTAGACGACACCATTCTCCCGAAGGCGGACGAACTGGTCGTTGGTGTAGCCCAGCAGATCGCAGAACACTTCTCGGTTGTGCTGACCCAGCTTCGGCGCTGGCGAGAGGTCCCACGACATGCCTTCGGACTGAAAGGGGCCGGTGGGATACTGGAACGTTCCGGCCTCGGGATGCTCGACCTCGGCGAAGAAACCTCGTTCGCCCAGATGCTCCCAACTGAGGATATCGGCAGGATTGGCGACGTAGGCGAAGGCTAGTCCCAGATTCTGGGCGCGCTCAAATATCTCACGCTTGCCATGCTTCATTAGCCACGGGAGCATCAGAGCATCCAACTCGTCGGCGTGTTCACCGCGCCCTGCCCTGTCGTCGAATTTCGGATTGTTAAGCTCCGGGATGCCCATCAGTTCGGCCATCACAGGCCACTTGTAATCCGGCCCTGCGATCACGCCCACGAATCCGTCCTTGCAGGGATACGGCCCCCAGGCGGCGCGACCGTAACCTCGATTTCCCGTGCGCTGAAAGCTGCTGCCTGTGTAGGAGTACATGCTGAGGGCGTTCTCCAGGATGGTCGCAAGAAACTCGGAGACCGCCACGTCCACCTGCTGTCCCTCGCCGTTGCCATCCCGATGCCACAGGGCCGACATCGAGCCGACGAAGGCGTTCTGCCCCGCGCCATACTGGGCCAGCCGAGTCCCCATCTGCAACGGCTCGCGCTCCGGGTCTCCGGTAATGTACTGGAGCCCGCCCAGCGCGTACAGCGTCATCTCACGCGCTTTGTAGTCTCGGTACGGCCCGGTCTGCCCGAAATTGGATATGGACGTCATGACCATGCCGGGATTCAGCTTCGACAACTCTTCGTAGCCCAATCCCAACGAGGGCAGCACACGGGGAGCGAAATTCTCCACCAGCACGTCTGCCCATTCGACCAGCTTTCCCAGAACATCGCGCCCGGCTGAAGTCTTCAGATTTAGCGTGATGCCCTTTTTGGCGGTATTCAAGTACAAAAACAGCGCGCTCTTCTCAAGGTGAGGCGCTCCGTCAGGAAACGGCCCCTGGCGTCGGGCAGGGTCGCCGCCATCGATGCGCTCGACTTTTATCACGTCGGCGCCCTGAACCGCCATCAACCGCGTGGCATACGGCCCCGCAACGTGATGGCCCAGGTCGAGGACCTTCAGCCCTTCCAGAAATCGTTCGTCTTGGTGGTTCACCGGCAATTCACAATCCGCTCAAACAGCACGCAGCAGGGGTTGGATACCCGCCACCACGGAGATGCGTCCGCTGCAATACTAGGCGTCAGGGTTTGTGGGGATGACCGCCCGCTTATGGACAGCATTGCCGATCTTCTTGTCGCCTTCGTGGGCCTCGATCTCGTAGGTCAGGCGGTTGCGGTCGATATCGGTCAGGACGGACTTGACTTGCACCTTTTCGCCGATATTGGTTGGGGCGATGTGACGCAGGCCGTCCACCGCGTATCCGACCGTCGTAAACCCTTCGGGCAGGAACTTGTCCGACGCCTGTATCGAGGCGTTCTCCATCAGGCCCAGCAGGGACGGGGTGGACAGCACGTCGGCTCCCTCTCGTCCCATGCGGTTGGTGGTCAGGTCTTTCGTTACTTCGACCTCAAGCTCTGCGCTCTGGCCGGTCTTCAGATTCTCCATTGCCATTTTGTTAATTCCTCCTAAAACATTGAACGTCAGGAACTGGTTATCCGATTCGTCAAATGTGCTTGTGTTGGTCGCGCCGCAAATCCGGGCTTTGAGGCCTGGAATCGCCGCCATATTGTAACAGAACAGCCATCGAGTCAATTCAGATATGCCGTGCCACCTATCGCTGGCGACCTCTCCTCTCCAAGTTTGACGCATCTACTACTCGCGGATAAAATCGCCATCAACACATTGACGGGGCAATCATTTGCCTTCAAGCAATCCGAGGCCGAGCGGGGGCGACGCCGCAGATTATTTCAGAGGTGAAGAAATGGGACAGATTGTATTGGGTATGGGGTCATCCCACAGCCCACAACTCAGCACTCCAGCAGAATATTGGAAGGTTTATGGCGAGGGAGACAGGAACAATCCGGGGTTAGTGGACACTCAGGGAACGCCCCGGACCTTTGATGAACTGCTGGAAATGGCGCCAGCATCGTTGGCGCAGGAGCTTACTCAGGAGAAATTCAACCAGCGCGCCGATGCCAACCAGGCAGGCATAGCCCGCCTGTCTGACGCGCAGGCGGCGGCCAACCTGGACGCGCTGATCATCTTCGGCGACGACCAGGAGGAGATGCACCTGGACGACAATCGCCCCGCCATCATGGTCTATTGGGGCGAGGAGCTAGTAAACGGCGGAATCAATGTCTCTGAAAATACTCCCGAATTCCGAAAGGCGGCGGCCTGGGGATGGTTCAACCCCGACGGCGACACCGCCCACCCCATCGCGTCGGACGCCGGACTGCACATCATCGAGTATCTGCGAGACCAGGAATTCGACGTTGCCCATTCCAACAAAGTCCCAGAGCGCCATCCGTCGATGGGCCACGCCTTCGGGTACGTCTATCGCCGCATCATGGGCGACACAGTCGTCCCGACGGTCCCCATCATGGTCAACACCTACTACCCGCCAAACCAGCCCACGCTGAACCGATGCTACGACTTGGGCAGGCAGGTCCGGGCCGCCGTCGAGGCAATGCCCGGCGACGCTCGTGTGGGCATCATCGCCTCCGGTGGCATGAGTCACTTCGTCGTGGACGAGGAGATCGACGGCATCGCCATGAAGGCCCTGAAAGAGGGAGACCGAGAAACCCTGATAGGCATGCCCAGGGAACGCCTGAACTCCGGCACCTCGGAAATCCGCAACTGGATCGCTATGGCCGGGGCAACCGAACACCTGGACCACGAATGGTCAGATTACGTTCCGGCCTATCGCTCGCAGGCGGGCACGGGCTGCGGCATGGGCTTCGGCATCTGGTCGTGACAGACCGTTAATTCGCGCACAGCCGACGCTACAGCAATTCAAAATAGCTGACAACCCGGAGAAACAATCATGACAGATGCGTTCAGAGCAGACCAGCTCGGCAGTTTGCTTCGGCCTGCCGAGCTCAAAGAGGCTCGACAAGCCTTCACCGAAGGTCGAATTGACCGCGGCCAACTCACCGAGGTCGAAGACAGCGCCATCCTCCAAGCTCTGGAGCGTCAGAAACAGTCGGGGATCGAAATATACTCGGACGGGGAGTTCCGACGCGCCAGCTTCCAGAACGACCTGGCAGACTCGGTGGATGGGTACAGCGAATCAGAAAGCCCATCTGTGGTCAGGATATGGCAAGGCGGGGGCGACAACCAACCCGTCCAGCAGAACACCACACAGGTCGTGATCGGAAAGCTGCGCCAGGCGCGGCGACTGACGGATACCCAGACATCGTTCCTCAAGGCCCACTCGCCCGGCCCGTTCAAGATGACCCTTCCAACTCCCAATCAGTTCCCGGCCATCAGCTTCAAAGAGGGCATCACAGACCAGTTCTACGCCGACCGCTCTGAATTGTTATGGGACATCGTGAAGATCATCAAGTCCGAGATCGCAGCGCTGATTGACGATCAGGTCGCCTACATTCAGATCGACGCGCCCAGATACAGCTACTATGTTGATTCCAACTGGCGCTCCCACCTCCGGGAGTTGGGAGTGGACCCGGACGAAGCCTTTGATGAGGCCGTTGCCGCCGACAACGCCTGCCTGGAAGGCGCTGCTCCAGAGGGCATCACTCGAGCCATCCACATCTGCCGGGGCAACAATCAGAGCATGTGGTACGCCCAGGGCGGCTACGAACCTATCGCAGAAAAGCTGTTCGGCACGCTGAACGTTGACAGGATTCTGCTGGAGTACGACACAGAACGATCCGGCGGCTTTGAACCTCTGAGGTTCGTTCCCGATAACAAGACCGTCGTGCTGGGACTGATAAGCTCCAAAGATCCAACGATGGAGTCTCAGGACGAACTACTGCGTCGGATAGACGAGGCGTCCAAGTACGTGCCGTTGGAGCAACTGGCCCTCAGCCCTCAGTGCGGCTTCGCCTCCACCGAGGCAGGCAATCTGCTCACAGATGACGAGCAGTGGCGCAAGCTGGAACTGGTTGTCGAGACGGCTCGAAAGGTCTGGGGGTAGTCATATTCATATCGGGGGTCTGAGATGAATAGAAGCGCCGACAGAATTCTCACCACGCACACCGGAAGCCTGCCACGTCCACCGGACCTCGTGGCAATGATCGACGCGCAAGAAAATGGCGAACTCTACGACCAGACAGCTTTCAGCGACAAGGTGCGCTCGGCAGTCTCGAACATCGTTCGCCAGCAAGTTGGCGCCGGCGTGGACATCGTGAGCGACGGAGAGCAGAGCAAGCCGAGCTTCGCCACGTACGTCAAGAACCGGCTATCAGGGTTGGACGGTCAGAACGACACTCCACGCATTTTCGCCGACCGGCAAGAATTCGCAGACTGGAACGCCACTCTGGCCGCCCCTCCCAGCCGACTCGCAGCGCCGATAAGGCCAACCTGCAACGGGCCACTGGGATGGAAGGACAGGTCAGCCGTCGATACCGACATAGCCAACCTGCAAAACGCTGTCCAGGACGTGGATGTTGAAGACGCCTTCATTCCGTCGGCATCTCTGGGCATCATCGCCGAAATAATGCTCAACGAATACTATCCCAGCGAGGAGGCATACCTCTACGCGCTGGCAGACGTGATGAAGGAGGAGTACAAGGCCATCACCGACGCCGGATTCATCCTCCAACTTGACGCTCCCGACGCGGCGATGGGCCGTCACGCCCAGTTCTGGGATAGGCCCCTTGAGGATTTCCGTTCGGCCACGGCGCTGAGAGTCGAGGCGGTGAACCACGCTCTGCAAGGCATCCCCGAGGAGCAGGTGAGGTTCCACCTGTGCTGGGGCAACTACGAAGGCCCACACAATCATGACGTGCCGTTGGAGGACATCGTTGATCTGGCGCTGAAGGTCAACGCCGGGGCATATTCCGTCGAGGCATCCAACCCTCGCCATGCTCACGAATGGGAAGTGTGGCAAGATGTGAAACTACCTGACGGCAAAATTTTGATTCCCGGAGTTATCGACTCCACCAGCAATTTCATTGAGCATCCGAAGGTCGTCGCCGGTCGCATCGTGCAGTACGCTAATCTTGTGGGCCGCGAGAACGTCATCGCAGGCACTGACTGCGGGTTCGGGACCTCCGCAGGCCAGGCCAAAGTGCATCCCACCGTCATGTGGGCCAAGTTCCGAGCGATGGCCGATGGCGCGAGGATAGCCAGTCAAAAACTTTGGGGCTGAACCTCACCATCCTGTCAGAGG
>JASLRP010000541.1 GCA_030743915.1 SAR202 cluster bacterium
CGACCAGATGCTTCGTCTCTGCTCAGCATGGCGGCATGGATTGCTGTTGTTCATGGCGCTAAGCGATTATCGTGGCAACACGGAATATTCAAAGCTCGGTGCTTTTTACAATTTTCTCGTCGTCGAGCGCGTAACCGAAGCCAGGACCGTTTGGCAGGGAGTAGTATCCGTCGATTGGCTCGTAGAAGTCAGTGTAGAAGTGCTGGCTATTCGGGTTTATCCGAACCCCCCACTCACCCAGTGGACAGTTGCGTTCAGGCTGCGCGAACAGAATATGCAGGTTGTTGCGGCAAGACTCATTCCCGTGCGGGACGACAGCCACGCCGTAAGTAGAGCAGACGGCGATTATCTTTCGCATTTCTGTCACTCCGCCCGCCCAGATTGGATCGGGCTGGATTATCGTGGGACTGCCTGTCTCGATGATCTGTCTGATCTGCCAGCGTGTGTAGAAATGCTCTCCAAAGGCGAGAGGGATGCTTGTCGCCTCGGCTAGCCGACGATGAGTGTCAAGGTCGTCGAAGTTGAGAGGTTCCTCGATCCAGGTGGGGTGGTATTCCTCCAACTGGCGCGCCATTTCAGTTATCCATAGGATCGAGTTCGGTCGAGGGTTGGAGAGCAACAGGTCGATCATAATCTCGACATCTGAACCTATAGCCTCCCGCACCGCCTTGATGATGGCCACGTTGCCGAGAATCCCCTCTCGTCCGTATGTGCCGTTATAGGGCAGATACCATTTGAGCGCAGTGAATCCTTTCTCAACGTATTCGACAGATGCCTCGGCGGCGGCGGTCGGGTCGATCGAGAACCCGAGCATACCTGCGTACGCGCGAACGCGTTCGCGCACCGGACCGCCCAGAAGCTCATATACTGGCGCGTTCCGAATTTTGCCAATCAGGTCCCATAGCGCCAGGTCTAGGACTGCGATAATCGGGACACGCTGACGCAGATCGACCGATGTCCAGAGCTTCTTCCATATCGCCTCGATATGCAGCGGGTTATCTCCCAACAGAAGCTGGCCTGCTTCTTTCACCTCCCGCTCTGCGCCACGCGACACGTACTGAAGGCCCGTGATCCCTTCATCAGTTTCAATCTCAACGAATGTCTCACGGTGGGGCGCCGGTTCGCGCGCGGGTTGACCGGCGCGCAGGCTGTGAAAAACGGCCAGACCCTCCTGAATGCGCCCTTCGAGTCGGGAGACTCGCACTGCGGTGATTTTCATTGAAGGCCTTTCTGATGTGAGATTCCTCAGATGATGCTGCTTACAATTTCCTCGGCGTGCCGCCGTCGATGTTGATGATCTCGCCCGTCACGAACCGAGCCTCGTCGGATGCCAGGAACAGGACGACGTTGGCGACATCTATGGGCTGGCCGGGGCCATCAAGAATTTGTGTCAAATCAAACATCGTTTTGAAGACGTGATCTTCCATGGTGCCGCGGGTTGCGCCAGGGGTGATTATCTGGCCGGGGCGGACGCAGTTCACCCGGATGTTGTGCTGACCCCCCATGCTCGCGGTGTACCTGGTGAAGGCGTCAACTCCGGCTTTCGCCACGTAGTACGACGACGAGGGCACCCCGCCAGAGATGTCATACATGTTCTTGCTGAACCCGATTACAGCGGCGATTGACGACATATTGACGATAGCGCCTCCGCCAGCCTCAACCAGGTGAGGCCAAACGGCTCTGGACATGTAGAATGTGCCGTTCAGGTTGACCTTGATCACCGTATCCCAGCCTTCATCATCCTCATCGGGAAAATTCTGGCCCGCGCCAAAACCGGCGTTGTTGAACAGAACATCAACAGTCCCGTAAGTCGAAATCGCCTTCTCAACAGCAGAGTCCACTGCCTTGCGGTCCATGACGTCACAGCTTATGAAGGTGGCGTCTCCGCCCTCTTGCCGGATTGCGTCCTGAACTTGCTGGCCCTGCTCCTCTCTTCTTGCCATAATCGCGACTTTGGCGCCTTCTTTCGCGAACAGATGGGCCGTTGATTCGCCGATGCCGCTGTTTCCGCCTGTGATTATTGCGACCTTGCCTTCGAGTCTTCCTGACATTTTTCGTCCTTGGGTGAAATTTCCGGAGGTTGTTCTGGACACGAGTATCCGACAACTCAGGATGACTCAGACTATAGTGCGATGCTGGGATGCGGTCAACTTGGCGGCTATCAGGACTTCCAGCCTCGCGGATTCGGATGATCTGAGACACGCGAACGCGCAGGGTTAACTGCGGAGCGCGGTGATCGGGCGTCGGCGGGATTGAGGCTCTGCGGCTATCACACGTATAGATGGGACTGCTTCAGGACCCGGCTCCAGTCAGTGAAACTGCAGGATCGACCTGCGATGGATGAGAGGGCCAGGACCAGACTTCTCTGAGCGCCATGTTCCTCGCGTCACACGAGAGACGAGAAGTTTCCCGGCCGAGTTATTCCGGGGTGTCTGCTGTCGCAGGCTGTGTTGATTGAGGAATATGTGACGGCGGTTCAGGCTCCAGAGTCCATTGCCACTCAATCTCGTTGTTCTTGAGTTGTCGCAGCACTCTGCCGCCCCTGAGAATATGCACGGCGTAATCTATGGTGTCGTTGGCGCATATGTCGCAGTATCCGTAGTCTTGCATCATCCGGTTGTATATGGCGTCGCGTTTTCGTTGCCACTCGACCTGTTGACGGGCGAACCGAGGGCGGCTGAGAGTGCGTTCCAGATGTCGCTGGCTGGGGAAAAGCCGTGACTCAATGGCTGCCTTCATGCGCGGTTCGGCCGAGTAGTCGAATTCCACCTCACGCCCTTTGAGTGTAGAGAAGAATTGGTGTATATCTTCCCTGAACTTTTCGCGCTCCCGGTCTTTGACTCGGGCGTGGTTTTCGATTTCGCGCATCATGTCGCGTTGATTAGACCTTCTGCCTCGAACCGGCACCGAGCCGCCTGCCAGGTAGGTTTCCACCTCTGCCAGATAATCGTTGAGAAGCTGGTTGGCAGCGAGTTCAAAGCGTTCTTCGAACGCCCTTTGGACTTCACTGATGGCTCGCTTGCCATACTCATCTATCGTGTCTTCGACGAACTTCATCCACTTCTTCCAGTCCGCCTCGTCAAGCGCGATATTTTCGCTGAGGCCACGGAAGAGACTGTTTATGGCTCGCAGCGGAGAGATGCACCGCAGGTCAGGAGCGTTGGCCACTCGGCTGAGTCGATTCATGACGTAGCGGGGCGATATGCCGCTCATGCCCTCATTGGGGTCACGGCGTTTTAGCACGGCCACGTCATCCTGGGAGTGTCGATGTATGATCTGGTCGTCATACAACCTAAGGATGTCCAGCAGCTTGATGGCCCGGCCCCTGGGAGGCGGGGACAGTCGGGAGAGTATGGCGAACACGCTCATTGTCGGCAGGGTCAGCGGCGGCAGATGGACTCCTTCCAGGCCGCTCTCTGCGATCATCTTGGAGTAAATCTGCACCTCGTGCTTGACCTGGAGGTTGTAGGGGACCTGCACGGCGATTATCCGGTCGCGCAACGCCTCGGAGAACTGATCTTCCATGAACTTGGTGAAGTCGCCCTCGTTCGAGTGGGCGATGATGGCTTCGTCAGCGTACACGGAGCCGAACCGCTCCATTTTGACCAATTGTTCCTGAGCGAGGCCAAGCAGGGTTGTCAGCAGGTGCTGGTCTGCCTTGAATATCTCGACGAACTCGATCAATCCTCTGTTGGCGACATTGAACTCGCCGTCCAGACGGAACGCTTTGCCCGCAACTTCCAGACGCTCGCCCCGTAGCTCGTTCTCGTCGATGCTACCCACCAGCAACGAGGCATCGTCGGCGTTGGCATTTTGGGCGATATAGTACCCGATGCCGACAGCCGCCTGCTCGGAAAAGACCACACGTTCCACCGGCATCTTGGCGATGTCGCCTTTGTACTTTGTGGCCAGCAGATATCGGCAACGGGGGCAGAGCTGACCTTCCACATCTATTCCGGACTCTTCCCGCAAGCCTTTCCTCAATTGATCGGGGATGAGATGGAGGGGCTCTTCCTGCATGGGGCAGCCCTTGATCGCATAAACGACTCCGGGATCGGTGCGGGTGTACTGTTCCAGAGCATTTTTGATCAGAGCGACCACTGACGACTTGCCACTGGCCGGAGGCCCTAGCAGCAGGAGAATCCGCTTTCTTATTTCCAGCTTGCGAGACGCGGAACCGAAGTATTCGACAATCCCTCTCAGCCCTTCGTCCAGGCCGTAGATTTTGTCTTTGAACAGCGTGTAAATGGGGTCGCCGAAAGCTGACTCTTCGACACCTTCCTCCAGGATGGCATCGTAGATCAGCCTGTGAGAGAGCCGCGAGACCGATGGGTCTTCCCGCACCATCTCCAGGTATTTGGCGAACGTCCCGTCCCAGTCATACCTGCCGAACTCTTCTTTGGAAGTAGCCAGCAGTTGGTCTATGTTTAGCATGTGATTCATACTTTCACCCGGCGCCGAAGCGCTTACCAATAGGTCTATGCCCGGCTTCCCTGTGTGGCCCGGCATAGACGTACCCAACGGTTCGGGGGTGTGGTTGATTGCTTACGACCGTCTAGCCGAGCTCTACCACTGTCGTAATCACGGCAAGTCCGATGGCCATGAGTCCGATAGAACCTGCGAGCATAACCCATCCGGTGACCAGTCGAAGCACCATGAAAGGGATCGCCAGGTAAAAGAAGACCAGGCTGCCTATAGCTGACAGTATCAGCGTGCCTGCCGACATTGCCAACATCACCGTGTCGTCATCCAGTATAACCGCATAGTAGAAGAACGCGACAACGCTGACGGCAGTCACAATCACTCCGGTGAAACCGATGGCCCGCTCGTCAAAGTCCCAGAGACTTTGAGCGCCGACGCCGACACCATAAACAGCCCAGGCAATGACCAGCGCTTCAAGTATGGTGTGAGAGGCCAGAACTTCCTGAGCGCTGCCAGCGGAACCGAGGAATAGCATCGGGTCCATTGGAATTATCAGTAACGCTGCCAGGGCCAACGCTAATGCGAACAGCCCGGACGTGCGTCCGTCTGCATACAGGCCCAGCACATGCCAGGACTGTGAAAACAACGCTCCTCCGATGAGAATGAACGCTATACCTTCCATAGTGTTCCCCCTTAGTCTGAGTTAGAAATCCGTGTCAGCAATCCGATTCGGGTTGACCGTCATAGAATATCTGCCATTGATTAGATAAGACGGTAACATTGCGTGGCGCCGTCGTCAATTGTTATCCCAAATGCACGCACATTCTGGCCGAAATTATACGAATGTTAGGACATGTTTAAGATTTTGACTCGTTTTGCGATTGATTCCGTGTTATAGGTCAAGAATTCGTCCTGACCGGTCCGGTGTGCGTTTTCACGGTTAAACCGGCAGTCAGGTAATATCCTGCCTTCCCCCGATTATCTGACCTGGAGCCTTTTGGCGGGGCCACAGGATAGCAATGGATAAATTCTCCTCCACTTAGGATATTCGCCTGCCCCCTTCTGATTCAATTACTTTGACAGCAATTTCTGGCATTGATTGGCGTAACAGTGATGTTTGCCTTGGAGGGATGTCGCGTTGTCATCGCCGTCGCAACGGCGAATACACAATGACTGCCAACTGAACGGAACTTGGAATATCTGGTTATTCGCTGCATAGCAGACCTCAATCGGCGACCAGAATGCTCGGATGTTGCGCTGGCAGGATCAAGATCACTTACGATTAACAGGTGGCATATAACAGCCGATAGCCGGATGCCGGCCGACTGTCGCCTAGAGTTTGATGATTCCCCGCTGGAGGGCCTGAGTGACAGCCTCGGTGCGATGGCTGACGTCCAGCTTCTGGAATATGTTGGCCACGTGGGTCTTGACGGTGCTTTCGCTGATGGAAAGGTCAACGGCGATCTGCTTGTTGGCAGCCCCTCCGGCGATCAGTTGCAGGACTTCTATCTCGCGGTCTGAGAGGGTGTCGTTGCTGCGGTTGGGGTCGGAGTTCTGACGCGATAGTTGGGCCAGCCGGGTCAGCACCTTGGCGGCGACTCCAGGTTCGATCTGGGATTCGCCCCGATGGACGGCTCGGACAGCGCTGAACAGCTCTTCGCGAGAGGTGTCCTTGAGGAGGTAGCCCTTGGCTCCAGCCTCAATGGCGTCGAAGATGTACTCGTCGGTGTCGTAGGTGGTCAGGACTATGATCTTGGCTTCGGGGTCCCGCTCGCCGATGGCGCGCATGGCCTCCACGCCCGTCATCTCCGGCATGCGCAGGTCCATGAGGATAACGTCCGGCCCCAGGTCCTGGGCCTTCTCGACAGCCTCGCGTCCGTTGCCAGCCTCGCCGATAATGGCGAAATCCTCCTGGCGGCCCAGCATGGACGACAGTCCGTCTCTCACCATAGTGTGATCGTCAACGATCAGAATTTTGATAGGTAGTGATTCCATGCGCTGACGCTCCTATGATTCTTCAGTAACTAACCTCAACGTTATGCCTGCGAGCGCTTAGTGTCAACCCGCTGGTCGATGAGGAGCCTCTTCGATTGCGCTTAATCCAACTGCCGATCCTCGGAGTCGACATTCTGGTTGGCATCTGCCATGAGTTGGTCCAGAATTCTGAGCTTTTGCGCGTAGGGCAATCTTCGTTCTCGATCTGCCCTGCGCTTTTGGTCTTTAAGGAGTTTTGCCAGTAAGTTCTTGGTAACGCCGCCTGAGCGTGCCTTCATGATCCAATCTCCCCAACAATACGCGTAGCTTTTCTCCATCGACCACTTCATCCAAGAGAAACACCCGCCCTTTGTCTTGAGGTCGATTCACTCGAAGCGCTTCTGCCAGCAGATGCTCAGGGGGCGTGACTTTGACCATCACACCCTCCACCAGTTTCTTGAAGGCATGATTAATCGCATCTTGAATGATAGGGCTTATGTCCGCTGGAAATATCTCCACAGCGGTGCCGCAGATAACTATGGAATGGCCTTCGACTTCTCCATGTCCCTTAAGGCGTTCAAAGATGTTCCAGTACTCTTCATCAGACCGAACGACCACACCGATGTCAACATCGCGGGTATAAAAGGGCCGTGTGTGGGCCATCGCGGCGACTGAGCCAAAGACAAGATAGTCTTGCAAAATTCCTTCGTTCTTTAGGGAGCGGAAGATTTTGAACACATCGGCGATAGCCATTCGGCGTCTCTACTCTCTATTGCGGAAGGCTACATGTTAACTCTGACATTTTCAACATATGTGCCAGATTTTAGCCAATAGGTATCGTCGCCTCCACACGGGTTCCCTGGCCGGGCGCGCTGATGATTTCGATGTTGCCCCTCAGCAAACGGGCACGCTGGCGCATGGCGGTGAGGCCGAAACCTCCCTGGCCATCGCCTATAATCACGTTGTCCGGGTCGAAGCCTGTGCCATTGTCCGCCACGGATATGCTAACGCTGTCGCCACCGAAGGTCAGCTGGACGCTGACTTCGGTCGCTTCGGCGTACTTCCTGATGTTGGTCAGCGACTCCTGGCATATCCTGAGCAGGGCCGCCTGTATGACAGCGGGCACCTGTCGTCTGGCGCCCGATATGTTGAAGGTGGCCTGTTGGGCTTCGACGGCGTTGAACCGCTCCACCTCGTCTGACAGCGCTACGTGCAGGGGGGTTTCTTCCAGGGCCTGGGGCAGGAGGTTCCACACCGAGCGTCGGGCCTCGGCCAGTCCGTGACGGGGCCAGGTTTTTGGCGATGGTCAGGTGTTGTTGGACCTCTGTCGGGTCTTCTTGTAGAACATCCTCGCTGGCCTCCATTTGCAGCACAATGCCTGTGAAGCCCTGGGCCAGTGTGTCGTGAATCTCGCGGGCCATGCGGTTGCGTTCCTCCAGCACGGCCAGGTCTCGGCTTTCGTCGAACAGGCGGGCGTTCTCCATCGCGACTGCAAGCTGGTTTGCCAGCGTTTCGATGGTGGCCACATCGGCGCCGTCGAAAGCTCCTAGCCTGTTCGATTGCAGGTCCAGGATTCCGACCACGCTGTCAGCCTGCTTGATAGGGACGGAAAGCTCCGATTTGATGCTGGCCCAATGGTCCTCGAAGTAGTAATTCTGATCCTCAGAGGTATTGTTGACGAGCTGGGTTTCGCCGGTTCGCGCCACGTTTCCGATGATGCCCTGGCCAAAAGAAATCTTGAATCCCATCTCGGCAGGATTGCCGTCCTCAGTCGGCGCGCCCTCCGACGCCTGGATAACCGCTTCTTCTGCGACCTCGTCCACCAGGAACATGCTCACCACATCGTAGTCGAACGTGTCAAAAACCAATCGCGTGGCGTAGGGCAAAAGCTCGTCCAGAGTCAGCACGGAGCTTATGTTGGTTGCCATTGTGTTGATGGCCTGTATCTGGTCGTTGCGTCGGCGTTCGGCCTCGAAGACGCGAGCGTTTTCGATGGCGATTCCCGCCTCGTTGGCCAGCGACTGAAGCATCACAACGTCGGACTCGTCGAAGGCGTTCACCTGATCGCTCTGAAGGTCGAGGATTCCGATTACCTGGCCTCTGGCCCGAATGGGCAGGGTAAGCTCCGAGCGGGTGTCACTGTGGCTCACGACGGTGTGGCTTGGGTTGATGTCAACGTTGGAGACAAGCACCGCTTCGCCGGTGGCGGCCACCTGACCAGATGTGCCCTCCTGCCCAAGCTCGAGACTTGACGGCTCGAAGCTGAAATCGGGATCATCGGGCTGATTCCCTGCGCCGAACTTGTACACCACTTCATCGGCTTCGACCAACCCGATGCCAACGTGATGATAGTTAAAGGTGCGTTGAATAAGCTCGACGGTCTGGGATAGCACCTCGCTCATTTCCAGATATGAAGATATCTGGCTGCTCAGTTCTCCTATAATTCGGAACTGTTCAGCCCGGCGCTGTTCGGCCTGGAATAGCTGGGCGTTCTCCACTGCGATGCCCAACTGCTGAGCTAGGGACTGGAGAACGCTGAGGTCAGTTTCGTCGAATGCGTTCACACGGATGTTTTGAACGTCCAGAACGCCCACAGGCTGGCCGGACGCCATGATGGGCGCCGCCATTTCGGAGCGGGTGTCGCTGAACTGGCTGACGGCCGCGTATCGAGTGTCTGTGGAAACGTCTGGAATCAGCAGCGCTTCTCCGGCATAGGCGACCCATCCGGTGACGCTTTTCTCGGCCTCAGCGGGTGTTATGGAGAGTCGCACAGGCTCTCTCAACGTGGGATTGATGTCCCTGCCAAAGACAAGTTCATCGCCCTCAATCATTCCAACGCCAGAAATCTGGTAGCCCAAAGAATCGCCGATGAGACGACCCACGCCGCTCAGGACCTGTCTAACGTCCAGTGTCGATGTCACTCGGCGACCAACCTCGTTTATGACCGCCAACTGTTCGGCGCGATGCTGTTCCTGTTGGAAGAGTTGTTGGTTTTCCTCCAGGGACGCTCTCAGTTGCTCTTCAGCCCTGGTCCGAGCCTCGTATAGCTGTGAGTTGGCGACGGCCCCGGCGATCTGGGATGCGACGCGCTGGGTGATCTTGACGTGCTCTTCTGTGTATCTCTCAGTGGCCACAGAGTTGAAGTACAGGACTCCGATGGCCTGGTTGTTGGAAATCATGGGCGCCAGCAGGAATGAACGAATGCCTCCATTGTAGGCCGGCAGCAGGCCCGGGAAGCGGCCCTCGACTTCCTCTCTCGAATGGGGCTGGAATAGAATTGGCACAAGGGAGTTGTAAGCCTCAACTGTGGCAGTGCCTTCAAGGGGATACGCCGTGCCGGGCATACGCTCTGGCACGATCAGTCCAGACATATACGATATGTTGAAAGTCTGTTTGTCCTGGTCCACCAGAATGACCGTTACTGCGTCAAAGGGTAGGAGTATTTCAGCCTGTTCTGCGAAACGGTCGTACACCTGACTGATATCCAAGGAGGAGCCGACGATGCGCCCGATCTCGGCCATGACAGAGTTCTCGTTGGCCAGGGCGCGGGCGGCTTCCTCGCTCTCGATGAGGGCTCGTTCCTGGGCTTTCTGCTCGGTGATGTCTCGGATGATGGCCTGCGTGCCGATGTGGCGTCCGTCCTCAGACCAGGTTCGGGAGGCTGTGAGAAGTCCGTCAAACTCCTCACCATCCGACTTTCGGAACCTGATCTCAAAGTCTTTGACAGAATTGTATTGGTCGAGGTTATCCCTCACACGAGTAAGATCTACAGGCTTCGAGAATATGCTTAGGACGCCGGATTCGACAGCAAAATCACGACCAGGAAAAGTGAACAGGTCCAGCGCAGACTGATTTATGTCAATAATTTTGTTCTCGTGGATGTTGAGGATGGCATCGGTAGACTGCTCGAACAGGGTGCGGTATCGCTCTTCGCTCTCGCGCATGCCTTCCAGGAGCCGGGCGCTTTCCAGAAGGCTGCCAGTGCCGTCGGCGATGGCATTGAGCAACCGGACGCTCTGGGGCGTGAAGTGGTTGACGCTCTGAGACCCGGCCGTTATTGTTCCCAGCGCTCGGCCATCCACTTCGATGGGAACGGCGACCGCTGACATTACGCCTCGCGCGATGCGTTCCGACTCCGCAGCTTCGTGTTCCATGTAGTCGTTGACCACCACCGGCCTGCCGCTGCTATACGCCTCTCCAACCAATGAGTCGTCAAAGGGCCAAAGATCGACTGGAGGAGGCCCACCCAACCCTGATTCCACATAGGACACAAGACGCAGACCTTCTTGCGCTTCGTCAGGCACTCGGAGCGTCACCAGGTCCCCCTCGATAACCTGAGCAAGTTCTTGAAGGACTCGCGACGTTTTCTGGTCGAGGGTGCCGGGTTGCGTTATCAAAGACGCCACGTTGAACAGGGCCTCAAGCTCCTGAGCTCTGAGTCGTTCGGCCTCCTCGGCCCGGACTCGCTCTGTGATATCGGTGCCGATGACGATCACGCCCTGAATGTCGCCCTCGTCGTCTCTGAGGGGAGAGAACCGGGTGTCGTAAGTGATGCCCTCCCAGCGGATGGTAGAAATTACCTCCTCGCCTGCCAGGGCGCGATGGAACTCATTGCTCACGTCGGGGGAGCGCCCTTGATGTTCGGAGAGAATGGATTCTCCGTCCCAGGCTCCTGACTCCATCCCGAAAGCCTGAAGGCCCTGACCTTCCGACAAGGTGAAGTTTCCCTCCCTGTCCAGGGCCAGAATCATGACGGGAGCGCCGGTCATGACCGCCCGCATGCGTTCCTCGCTCTCGCGAAGCTCTCGTGTTCTCAGGGCAACGCGGTCCTCAAGCTCTGCATAGGATGCCCTCAGCGCGGACGCCATCGTGTTGAATTGCTGGGCCAGTTCCTGCACCTCGTCTCCGGTGTCAGCGTCGATGGTGTAGTCGAAATCTCCACTGGCTATCCGTTGAGCGCCCTGGTTGAGGTCACGAATGGGGCGCAGGGCGCGGCCTATGAATATCCATATCCCGACGCTGGCGGTCAGCGCCCCGATAACCAGCAGGCCAATGACCTGGAAGCTGGATGTTCTGATTGGCCCCACAACGTTGGCCCATCGCTCCTGGGTGATGACGCCCCAGTCGGAGCCGGGGACCGGGGCGAAACCGGACAGAACGGTCTGCCCGGCGCGGTCCTCAGAGATCAGCGCTCCGTCGTCGCCTTTTGCCACGCTGACAACCGGCGAGAACGCAGAAAAATCGTCTCCGATAAATCCCAATTGCCGATGGAATATGGCCTTGCCGTTTCCATCCACCAGATAGGCGAACCCATCAGGGCTGGGCCGAACGTCCAACACCTCCGAGTACATGGCGCTCAGAATCGAGTCGTCAATCGAGGCAAATCCAGCCGCGACGCCTGCGAACGCCTGTGATCGGGTGATAATGGGAACAGTTATCAGTATCGCCTCTTTGCCTGTGGCCGCATCGAGAAATATGTTGGAATATGCGGTCTGCTCAGACGATCGGACCTTCTCAATTTCCGATGGCAGCGGGAAGCCCTGCGCTCGACGTTCGTCACTCAAGACCGATGACCACACCGCGATACCCTCGGCGTTGTATATCGCAACACCGCCGTCGAAATCCTGAATCTGGGACTCTGCGCGGTCCAACGCCAGTCTTACGCCGTCGATGTCCAGAGCCTGGACGAATGCGTTTTCGGTGAGTTCGACAAGGACAGAGGCGTGCTGGTCGAGTCCGTTTTTCAACCGCGCGGCGGACATGCGGGCAAGCTCTGCGTCGCGCTGCTCCACCAGGACTCGGGCCGTGCGTTCGTAGGCGAACAGCGCAATGACCGCCACCACCACCAGGACCAGGGTCCCAGGGATAAATGCAGAAAACAGGACTTTGGCGTGTAGGCTCTGTAAGAACCGCATCTGAGCGCTCCCTTGAAGCTGTCAGCCGTCAGGTATCGGCACTCAGCCACCCACGCCCAGACGCAGGCATCTGAATAGCGCGAGTCGATCATTCGACGGCAACCGAACTTTATGTAGTTTCTATAAAGCCAGTTTATGTACGGTTATAGAGACCGTCAAGGAACGTCTCTGCCATGCTGAACCGCAAAGAAATCACTAGTCGCGCAAATGGCGTTGGTCAATCTCGCCATGCTGAGTGGAGGCGAAGCATCTGGTTGCTTATCGACCAACCACTGTCATGGTTACGACCAGATTCTTCACCGCCGTTCAGATTGGCGTTCTCAGGCGGCGCTCTTTCATGCGAGAGCCGACCGCTGACCGCTCCGAACCAGCCACCACTCCAGGCTGTCGGAGAGGGCCATCCAGCTTGCTTCTATGACGTTTTCGGACGAGCCGACAGTGTTCCACGTGTCCTGGCCGTCGGTGGACTCGATGAGGACCCGGACCACGGCTTCGGTCCCTGCGCCCTGGTCCACCACGCGCACCTTGTAGTCAGCCAGTCGCACAGCCTTCAGTTCCGGGTAGAAGCTGAGGAGGGCCTTGCGCAGGGCGAAGTCCAGCGCGTTCACGGGGCCGTTGCCGTCGGCGGCGGTGTGCATCACTTCGTCGTCCACCTTCACCTTCAGCATCACCTGGGATGACAGGTCGCTGCCGCTGGAGCGTTTCTCCACCACGGTCATGAAGTCCACAAGCTCGAATGGGGTGCGATAGTCGGGCAGGGTGCGGCGCACCAGAAGCTCGAAGCTCGCCTCCGCGCCCTCGTACTGGAATCCTCTGTTCTCCTGTTCCTTGACCAGTTGCAGCAACTCTCTCGCCTGAGCCTGGGATAGCTCGACACCCAACCCCATCTCCTCGACCTTGTAGAGGATGTTAACGCGACCCGAAAGCTCGGAGACCAGAACGCGCTTGTCGTTACCCACCGTCTCGGGCGGGATGTGCTGGTAGCTATGTTCGACCTTTGCCACCGCCGAGGCGTGGAGCCCGCCCTTGTGGGCGAATGCGCTGGAGCCAACGAAGGGCTGAGAGGTGGGAGGCGGCATGTTGGCGACCTCGGCGATGAAACGTCCGGTGTCGGTCAGGCTGCGAAGCTGTTCGTCGGAGATGCAGTCGATGCCCTTCTTGAGCTTGAGGTTGGCGGCGATGGACAGCAGATTGGCGTTGCCGCATCGCTCTCCGTAGCCGTTCACGGTGCCCTGAACCTGGAAGACCCCAGCGTCCACGGCGGTCAACGCGCCGGCCACGGCCATGTCCGCGTCGTTGTGGGTATGGATTCCCAGATTCACGTCTGTTTCCTTGCCAACAGTCCTGACAATCTCAGCGATTTCTGTGGGCGTGACTCCGCCGTTGGTGTCGCACAGCACAACGCACTCTGCGCCAGCCTGGGCGGCTGCTCTCACTGCCTGGAGAGCGTAGCCGGGGTTGGCATTGTATCCGTCGAAGAAATGCTCGGCGTCGAAGAACACGCGGCGTCCCTGGGACACGAGGTACGAGATCGAGTCCGAGATCATCGCCAGATTCTCTTCCAGGGATGTCTCCAGGATGTGGGTAACGTGCAGGTCCCAGCTTTTGCCGACCAGCGTTACGACGGGGGTCTCGGCTTCCAGCAGGGTTCGAATCTGGGGATCGTCCTTGGCGTCAACGTTGGCCCTGCGAGTGCTTCCGAAGGCAGCGAGGACCGAATTCTTGAGCTTCAAACTCTTGGCCCGCTCGAAAAACTCGGCGTCCTTGGGATTGGAGCCGGGCCAGCCGCCCTCGATATAGTGAACGCCTAACTGGTCCAGCCTGTCGGCGATGGTCAGCTTGTCCTCCACCGACAGCGAGATGCCCTCGTATTGCGCGCCGTCTCGAAGGGTTGTGTCGTACAGTTCTACCTGTGTCATGTTTTCTTCCTCTGCTCTCGCCAATTGTCATCTAGATTGTGATGTTCACCAAATACAAAAAACCCGCCCCAATAAGGGACGGGTTGAAAAATTCAAAAAACCCGCGGTACCACCCAGGTTCCCCGCACGAGGCGGAGCGCTCAATTCAGGGCACGTATTCATGCCCCCGCCCCTGGTAACGGTGGGCGAATCCGGCGGGGCCTACTCGGCGCTGAGTTTGCGACTCGGGCTTTTAGGTCCGCGGCTCAGGAGGGATATTCGGAGGAGGTCTCGGCGTCTGCTCTCACCGTGGGCCAGCCATCGCGACCCCACAGACTCTCTGAAGCCTGACGTTTCCTCTTACTCGTCTCCGTCACTGCTTTTGTCGTATTTCTAAGATTAAGCCTAGCTCCCATGAGGTTGGTGTGTCAAGAATGTTGGCATATTGATCGTTCCACACCCAGACACATGAGATGAATTTTCATTACATCGTGCGAGGGCATCGCCCAGATGTTGGATACTGCGAACCTCGTATTCCACAAGGTCACGCGCCGGACTGACGAGGAGCGCCGAGATTGCCTTGAAACGAACTCCTAAGCCTTGTGAGGAATCACCTGGATTCCTTGCCATCGTTTCTTCCTCTTCAGCTTCGTGATCGGGTTTTGGAATTCACATGGCACTTTCGTCTGGCATAGGCCACAACCGGCTACACTTGTTTCGTTGACATACCCGGCTTTCAGCGCTTCGGATGAGTAACCGATATCGTTCAAGTACTGTTGGCACTTTATCTTGTCATGTCCCTTTTCCGAGATAGCATCGGCTGGGCAGCGTATGATGCACGCTCGGCAGTTGACTCCTACATCGAAAAGGCAGTTTGAGTACGGCCCTGTGGCTGTCCTGGGGCTCGCAGGTAATTCGAGATCAGTGACAACATTTCCGACACGATGGGCAATTCCAGCCTCAGTTATGAATCCATCTGAAAGGCTGAAGGTGCCGTGCCCCGCAACGTAGGCCGCGTGACGCTCAGACCAGTTTGAGTATGGTCCGTTCTCATTGGCAAATACCTTGAAATAAGGCTGAAGAAATGGCGCGACTGCCATGTGCCCCATCTCGGTGAGGAGTTCTACGACATACTCTCGGAGTTTTTCGTTGAACTCCTCGCCATACCAGCGAGTGTGGGACCAGAGCCTGCTGGGGACATCCCTCTCGGCACGGTTGGACTTACGGGTTTCTTCGGCGGCTGGAAGAATCCAGCTTATGACCGCGAGGCGTCCTTGCACTTCGTCCAGGCTTTTGTCATAGGCTTGGGCCAGCGCTTCACGGGGAGTCAGGTGAGTAGGAGCAATGATGGTCTTGTATTGAGTGAAAAGTGGGTCATCACCATCAGCAAACCTTACAAGCGGCTCGGACCACATGACATAATCATCCAAAAACGGAAGGCGGTTCCCCGGGTCCGTGCGCACAAATTCCTTGATTTCTTGCTCCAAAAACTGTGCCGGATTGGCTTGAAACCTTCTTGCAACTGTTGGCGTCAGATTCATGTGTGTCTCCTGATTGATCGCTCAGGCTCTCGGGTGTGTTCAAAGAAGCCGTAATCCTTGACATCGCCGATTGTACGAACACGATGGAACGCTGTCAAACGCGCTTTCGCGCCTGAACCTGTATCGGATTTGCCGGTTATCGCCATGTTGAGTCAAGACGAAGCATCTGGCCGCGTGAAGAACAACGCTTGTCTTTCTTCGACCATATGCTTCAAGGACTGCCGGGCGCGGTACATGCAGGCTCTTGCATCGTTAGCTTGTGCCGTCGGGAAGCGACAACTCCTGCAACCTTTCCAGGGCGCGATTCTCTTCTGGGTGGAGCAGGGCCTTTGCCTCATCCAGGATGTCCCGTCTGGTGCGGTTATCCATGTGGTCCATCGTCAGCACGATTTTCGTGAAGCTCTTCAGGCGCCTCAGTTCATCTTCGACCTTCTTGAGATTGATGATCCTGTGGGCCATGGTCAGCATCCAGACATGATTGCCCGCTTTGTCTTTGGTGAGCAATACATCATCAGGCGAGATTCGGACGTCTGGAAATGGACATGTGCCGTTGTAATGTCGCTCACAGGGCAAAATTCGCTCACCACAGCCGTGCTCAGGAAGGGAGCAGAGGCCGAGGTAACGGACCCACGCGCGGTCGTCGGATGCGTCCATGCCTGAATCAGCGTCTTCGTCGTCGGATTCGGCAACGTGCTGTATTCGCTCGAACTTGTCGGGCGTAATTGGAGAGCGGGACAGTCCGTGGGGCACCATGAGGGAGTTTCGACCCCTGAACTGCACGCTCCCTGCCTGGAAAGACAGCGCCAGCGAGTTTTCCATTTGCAGGTCCTGAGCGACGATGGGACTGCCGAATATCAGGCAGTCTTTTATCAGAGCGCGTTCGGCGCGCACGTTCCCCACCAGCACCGCGTTTTCAAGATGCACCTCCGGGGAGCACACGTCCCCCTTGATAACCAGAGGCGTGTAACCTGGCGTGCTGGCCGGCGAGTAGGGGTTGAGATCGTTGACCGTCACAGTTATGGAACGCACGGCGGTGATGCCCTGAGTGAACATCATGGGCCTGTCGATGTCCTGTTCGGGCGGCACAAGCTCAATCTCCTGCTTGGCGATCACGGGGCCGTGAACGTGCACCTTGCCATCAACCCGCAGGTTGTTGCTGTATATGCCCCCATTGACGTCGAAGTCGCCTTTCAGAATGACGTTTCGCTTTAGCTGATCTGCCCGCGCGGGGTAGATGTCGTGGTCAACATCCTCTTCATAGACCAGGAAGTTTTCATCCGATTGGGTCATGACAGAATCCCTTCCCCGATTTCGATTGGCTGATCATCAAGCGCCTGCTTGCTGAATTCCAGCATCACGTCGCCTATTATTCCCTCGTCCCGCAGATCTTCCAGATCATTGGCAAGCAGTTCAGACTGATTCTCGTCTGTCTGCTGGTATGTGATGTCCTCACTGCTCATTTTCAGGACTCGATCACGGACCAATCTCAGCAGTTCGTCGTACTCTCGGACATTTTCAACCTGGGCCGTCTCTCCGTCGGTTTGTCCTGTCAGAACTGACGGGGGCACCAGCCAGGTCTCTTCTTTGCCATCGGCGTTCTCCACTGTCACCGTCCAGAATGGGATGGCGACGGTCTCGTCCATCAGGTCGGGCAGTTCAGGATCGAGCTTCCACTCGTTGGTGGCGCGTTCGGACAGGGCCATTGACTCGACCAACTCATTTCCCGCGGCTTCGGTCTTCGCCAGGGCCTCCGCCAGAAGCTGGGACCGTTCCCTGGAGTTATCGGAGGTCGTTTCGACCATAATCTGAAAGCCAGGCGCAGCCGATCTGGCGGCGACGATCTTGGCGTACTCGTTCTCGACGATGTCGTAAATGTAGTCGCCCAGCCGCCTGACATCCCGATCGTAGCTTTTCTCAAGCTCGTCTGCGATGCTCGCAAACTTCTCCATGACGCGACCCATGCGAGAGTCGATCCTGGAAGACTGCCTTTCCAAGTCTTGCAGAAGCTCTCCAACCTCAGGCGCGACGACCTCCAGGTTTGCCATCTGCTTGGCAACCTCCAACTGGGCATTGGTGGAAGCGGATTTTCTCATCTCGTCAATGGAGACCTGTATCCGGTCCCGCACATCGGTCAGTCCGGTATGGATGCCGACGATGCTTTCCTGCAACGCTTCGAGGTGCCGATTGGATTCGATGGACGTGTCCTTGATCACGTCAGTCAGCGACTCGATGGCGTCGATTGTCCTTGAGGAGTAACGATCAAACGAGCGGTCGATTTCGTTCATCGAACTGTCGATCTGCCGGGAGATGTCCTGGTTTTCACTACTCATTTTCGTTCTCCTCGTCAGTGACCTTGCCGAGCTTCAGCAGCGCCTGTGGCTCCTTTGCGGCATCGTTCGGGTCCAACTGTTTGTACATCGAAGGGCCGCGAATTTGGAAGTCAGGGTCGATAATTGGAGAGTGGCGGCTTCCTGAATCCTCCACCACGTTGCTGAAATGGTCTTCAGACTCCTCGATAGTCAGGAGGGACCCGTCGAATCCTCCTCGGTGAGATTCGTCCATCGTCTTGATGTGTTGGCGGTGAGTTTCGACTTCTTCCGTCGGTATCATGGACATATCCTCGAACGCATGCAGAAGAGAGAGAAGCAATTCCCTGCTTCGGATTGAGGACAGCCGCAGGGAGTCCAGGCCTTCCTGCATTCGGCGGCGGTCCATGGAGAACTCGTTCTTGAGATCGTTCAATTCGTTGAACTCTTCGTTCAGATTCCTGCGTCGTTCGGTCTCTTTTTCTCGAACGATGCGCGCGCGCTCGTCATGGGTTGATTTCTCTGACCACAGGCGCTCCCACAACGGAGCGACCAGGTTGGACCATACTCTGTGCATGTACCGTGGAGTGTTGGCGTCGAGAGGAACCGACGGGTCTGGCGCGCCGAACTCCCCTGACCAGTGACACAGAGGGCACACCCACATGTCTCCATGTATCGACAGGATGCTGGCGCGAAGTTTCTCCTCTGCGGCTTTGATGTACTCAGCGCTGACCTGATCGAGTTGGAAATCCTCGTCCGTGAGATTGACGCCCGCCTCATCCATGCGACGATCAAAGCAGTCAGGGCAGTAGAAATCGTACATCGGGAAGTCGTAGTACCGTATGAGGTCATCCAGGTCTCTGCCGAGAATCTCGTTCAGGGACTGGTCGCGGGTGTCGGCGAGTTCCTCCAGGCCGTTGCGAACACTGTCCCTGACGGAGATGAAGCTGTCGCGGAGTTGGTCTGTCGCGGTCATCTGCTCCTGACCGCTTATCCGCTCGATCTCGGATTCCAGGGAGGTGGCGTCTCCGCTGGGAATGGCTGGCGCGGCGTCGCCATTGGCGAAGCTGTCGGCATCGGAGGCCAGCGCTCTGGCGATTGATGTGCGAGACAGCACAGGCAGAGACGCGCTCACCGTCTCGGTGTCCTGCAACAGTGTTTCCAGTTTTTCCAGCAGGCGATAGGTGCGAAGTTCGTAGTCTGACACCAGGACGTTGGTGACTTCGTCGTCGTCGTCTGAGTCGTGCCTGGAGGAGACTACGGGCGGATCATCCAGCAGGCTTCGCAGTTCCTGGGAGGTTTGAAGCATATCGTCCACGCTTCCCTGGAACTGAATTGCGTCAATTGTCTGTTCAGACGCCGTCCCGGTGTTGTCCAGCAGCATCGGCGCTCCGTGGACGTTCTGCACCCGCCCGGTCCAGTAAACGCGACCAATCGACTTGATGCGCCCTCCTGGTGGGACTAGGATTGGGCGTTCCTGCTCATCATCAGGAGTTTCT
>JASLRP010000542.1 GCA_030743915.1 SAR202 cluster bacterium
CTGGTCCAATGGATGCGGGATGACTATCAGAGGCCAATCGCCCATTACGCCCTGGCGGAGCCGATGGCTTTTCACTTGGTCATGAATAACATGGCACAAACGCAACTGACCAGCTCTATCATTGCCATTATGGATGACGAAGAGCTGAAGATGCAGTACTATTTGCGCCACACAAACTCCTCGAATTTGCGGCGCCGGATCGTATATGCATTCGCTCCGTGATCTTCGATAGGAGTTTCTTTGCTGAACTTGGAAGGTTTCGCCGATGCTGCTGTATTTGTAGGACTAGATGGTGTTCCTCGCTGACCGTCTGTCGATTTCCTTGCTGGTGATGAGGAAATGGTCGTGTGTCGCGCGCGTTTGGCCATGAACGCCTGGTGGACGTCTTATTTCGCGAGGCCTAGTCGGCGGATTGGCAGGAGCCGAATCATGTCTGTGTTATGAGGGTTGTCTTCATTTTTCAGAGGATCGTTCACTATTGGCTGTTGGCTCCTATTGTCGACGCGGCATTGGCGCATGGGTGGAGCGCCGAGTGCTGGCACGACACGAGCTATTCACGGAAGGGGATCAAGGCGTATCAATATCCAGAGTTGGCAAAGGCTCCTCAGTTTTTCAACGGCCGACCTACGTTCGTGACCTACGAAGGTTCAGCTCAATTCGGTGAGCGGATACGCGAACGTCGGCCAGACGTCATCGTTTCGAAGCAGTCACCCCAGGGGTGCTGCAGATGCCTGCTACCGGACGAGCGTCCCACATGGGTCACGGTTCAGCACGCCATTGACACGTTCTTAACGTACACGCCCTCGGATCTCCTCTCGAGCGACGTCGTGGCCATCTACAGCGAGTGGTGGATCAATTGGGCGGCACGACACTTCGCAGAGGAAGGCCAGGTTGATGACCGAACGGAGTTCGAGCGCGTGTTCGCCCGCAAAGCACGACCGGTGGGGTTTCCGGCGCTGGACGTGGCCGCACGCATTGATCCGCTGGAGGTTCGCCGGCGCTGGGGAATCCCCAACGACCAGCCCGTGGTGGTCCTGCTGCCGTTTCCCCAGGGGTTCGGCAAGGGCGCGTTCTGGCCGTCGATGATCTGCACAGAGCCGAGCCGGCTACAGCGAGCCATCAACGTCTTCGCATATCGGCGTTTCGACTACTGGTCGCACATCTGGCATGACTGTAACGACGTCAGCGTGGTCAAAGCCCTCCGTGCGTTCTGTGATCGCAACGGGGCCTACCTGCTTGTGAAATCGAGGAAGAAGACGCCGATACCCGATTACACGCGCGCGGTCGCCGACAAGTGCCTCTACGATGAGCAGTACTACCCGGCCACGATACTCGAAGCACTCAGCATTGCCAATGTGTGTTTCAATTTCTATAGCGGAGCAGTCATGGAGGCTATTGCGCTCGGCGTGCCGAATGTCTGCATCACGTTCTCGGCAGACGATTACAACGGTCGCAATCGCTTGCTCTTGAGCCGCCACAAGCGATTCTTCACATCTCAGGAAGGGGGCCTGTTTAGGTTCACCGGCGTGTCTACGGCGATAACGATTGCGGAAGCCATCGAGACGCTGCCACGCAGGAGTCTCGAGTCCTTCGCAATGGATCCGGCGGCGCGCCAGCGGTACATCGACAAGTACCTGAGTCTCGCGGACTCGCGTAGCGCCGAGCGTCTAGTCGATGAGATCGAACACGCCGTCGCGAGCCCTGGCGTTGGTGCGGACGTCGTGCCCAAGCTGCCAGCGTAATCGTGGCAGCCCCCCTGGCTTTGCCGGAGCAGCGCCCAGAGTTTGACAGTTCCGAGAGCAGAATGGGGAAGTCAGCAACGCGAGCCGCCAAGCATTTTCCAGGAGCGTCCTCCTGACGAGCGACCGCAGCGCAGACCATGCGGAGTAGGCATTTCCGGCCGCGGTGCGGTTTGATCTTGAAGGATGGAAGGCCGGAATCGACGGCGGCTGTGGGTTCGTCCTCGGAAACCGCCTTGTGGCGACATCCAGGCGCTGCACCTAGGACTGCCCATCACAGTCTCGACCATACGTCTTCTTGTAGCCACCAAGAAATGAGAGCATTTCGCTAATACGGCTCGCGACTCCTGAAGAACTTTTCGATGTCATCGCACTCATCACCACGAGGAGCGACAATTCCCATTCGACCCACAAGAGTGTATTTGACTCCTGCTTTGAGGTCGCCCGCATAGTGGGGATGGGTCGCTGTTCCTGGCCAAATTGCGACCATTCCTACCGGTGCTTCTCTCAAATTAAAGCCTTGCCTTGGAAAAATGGTCTCGCTGCCTTCGTATCCGTCATTGAGCCTGATACCAAGAGTAAATAGCGCGTGATCGTTATGTAACGCCAAAGACATGTTTTGATAGGGGGTTCGTGCCTCTGCATACTTTTTGCAAAATGGGATTGCGTATCCGCTATGCGTCCGCGCCATCACCGCGACCGTCCATTTGTCGACGATCTTTGGTTCGATGACCTTCTTGATCGCATTCAGCCAACTCATACAAAGCTCACGCCCGTTTTCTGTGCGATGCATCAGACAATCCATGGTGTAGTTAGGAAGTCGGTCAAAACCCGCTGCCTCAAATTGTTGAATCAGGTAATCACAGAATTCCGGCTCAAGCATAGGCGTTGCGATGATATCGCTAGCTACGTCTGACCACTTTCCAAACTCCTTGTCTAATCCGTCCTCAAATCGAATGTTTTTCATTTCACGTCCCTTCGTCATAATAGCGTCTAGACTAAATATGCGCGGCGAACAACTGACCGAAGTCAATGTTGTCGAGCAAATTCTGAAAGGATAAGGCGCCATCGTATTCTATATGACCCAAGTCTACGGGGTCAAACTGTTTGGCGTCAAATGAATGGGGACCAAGTGAGGCGGTGAAATAGGAGAGACTTGGCCACCAGGGGAGGAGGTCCCCATGAGCCAAGGCAAGTCAGCGGAGAAGGTCGTTCAGGAGATTCGTCGAAAGACCCGGCGTCA
>JASLRP010000543.1 GCA_030743915.1 SAR202 cluster bacterium
AGGCGAAAATCAAGCACATCCTCGAATCTGGAGCTTTGAACTCCGCAGCCAGGCGATTGATCGACGCTTCCAACAACGCCGGAGGATCGGACAATGTTTCCGCGGTAGTATTCAGCTATTTGCGGCAATAAATAGATAATGATCAACGGTTGAGCTTCAAACTTCGAATATCTTGACGAGTATCGAGAGAGGAGGCGACATGGAACATGATACATCTTGCGACAGCCTTTACGTCCTTGAAGCGATCATCGAAGGGAACCGCAAGGGGCCACGGTATCCAGTTTCCGAGTACGTGACGATCGGTAGAGGATCGGAAGATTTCGAACCAGACGTGTTGATTCCCGAAGAATGCCGATCGGCCAGCAGAAACCACGCCGCACTGGACTTGCGAGGAGACAGCAAGGTCTTGTCAGATGGAAGCAGACTCGGCACTCTGCGGAACGGTGCATTGATCCACAACGAGACCGTTCAAGTCTCAAGTGGGGACGAATTCATATTTGGACGGCGGGCCGACGGCTGGAGGGTCAGGCTGAGATATGTGGGACCGAGTCGCACAACGGATATTGACGACGACCGTCTCCTGGAACTTTTGACTGTCTCGGAGGAAGACCCACGCCAGATTCGCATCGGACAGGAACTCATAGATGAGAATCTGGGCCGCGCTGCATTTGAACTAATTGCGTTTTTGTCAGAAAGACGAGGTCTTTGGTATCCTTTGGACCGGCTTGAAACAGTGCTGTGGCCCGACGGCTTAGGTCCGATCGCAAAAAGGTCCGCATTGGCCAACGCCAAGAGGAAGATCAACGACCTGCTGAGACCACACTTGCTTGATCAATATGTGATCGAGTCCAAGCCATTTCTGGGCTACCGCATGAAATCTGAACTTGATCGTCCTGAAAGCTCCTAGAAAACTCGTTCAGAAGAGGTAGACGATATGTCAGTTCCCGACTGGTTCGACCCGAAGATGCTGGTCGGCATATCAGCAGGTTCATACAGGCTAGAAAACGTTCTGGGTTTTGGTGGCTTCGGCGCAGTCTATTCCACTCGTGATGGCAAAGGCAATCCACTTGCCGTCAAAGTTCTGTACCCACCCAACTCAGACCTGCCAGCAGATATGGAAGAATACGCCCGTCGGCAGACCCAATTCCTCAGGGAAATCGCGTTTGCAGGCAGGTTCAACGACCATCCAAATATAATGAACATAAAGGCCGAGGGGTTTCTGAGTTGGCAGCCAACCGGTGATTTTGACAGTCCCGTGAGTTCTTCGGTGAGCGATGAATCTTTCAACCTGCCATATTACGTAACGGATTTCTTGCATGACGGCGTGGATCGGCGTACACAGGATGGTCTTTTCGACCCCGAGGAGGCGGTCCGAATTGCCATCCAAGTCTGCGAAGCGCTGGAAGCCCTCCATAGCGAAGACCCTCCGTTGTTTCATCTCGACCTGAACCCCGCCAACATCAGGCTAGCGGAAGATGGCAGTGCGATAGTCACGGATTTTGGCCTGATGAGACGAGAGAGAGTCCAGCATGCCGTAACAACTACTCTTCCTCAGTGGCTTCCGCCGATTGTGATGGCGCCAGAGCAGATTGCGGGATCTGACCAGGATGGTCGCACTGATATCTACCAGGTTGGCGCTCTTCTTTTCCACATGTTGACCGGCAAGAACCGAGTGGAGTTCGGTGTGATGGTCCTGGTCGAGGATAGGCCGGATTCGCCAAGGAGTCTGGCTACCATCATCGAGCAATGTACCAGGAACAACAAGGACTTGCGATTCCAGGACGTCACGTCTCTTAAAAATGCCCTTGCCCACGCAAAACAGTCGTGGTTTCACAAATACATAGTCGGTCCTTACCTCGTGACCAAAGCGTTTTTGTCGACGGTTGAAGCGCAGGTCCCGCCCGTTTGGCAAGTTTGGCGAAGTACAGCAGCGTGGATTTTTGCGGCATTCTTTGTGCTGGCATTGTCCTGGGCAGTTGGTTGGATATTCCCTCCAACCCCGATCAAGATCACCATCGCCAGCTCCAGCACCAAAAAGGAATGGCTAATTGCCGCTGTAAACAGTTTCTATCAGGATTCTCGTAGCGACAGAAGGTATCAACTTTCAGGGTTTCTGCCTCGACTGATAGGCCAACCGATCGAGGTCGAAATCCTGTTGGAAGAGGTCCGGGATGGCGATTTTTCTCACTATCGCTCTGGGACCATGATTAGAGACATCCTTTCCGACGATTCTGACCGCCGCCACATCGAACCAACCATCGCTTCTCCAGCGGACCAGTCGTATATCCGGAGATTGAGAAAGAGTTGGAGTGGTTCAACTGCTGAAAAGCAATGGAGCGCCAAATTAGGCAGGGACCTTTCTGCTGACGATATCGTTGATGCTCAATCTCCTGATCTCCTCGCAACGCCGCTGATAATCGCGATGTGGGAATCCCATGCCGTGTCCCTTGGCTGCTGGCCAACACCCGTACCCAGTTGCTCCTGGAAAACCCTGGCTTCAATTGCGTCTGCCCCCGATGGCTGGGGCAAGGTTGGCCATCCAGAACGCGGCGCGCTGCAATACGGCATGGGAGCGGTCGGGAAGTCTAATTCAGCCACAATCACTCAGGTGTTGATATGTATGGCCGGCGCGGGCAAGCGAAGCGGGCTTGTGCTAACAGACGTATTGCCGAAGTCTCCATGTGGAGATGCAATGGTCGCATTCAATCAAGGTGATATTGTGTTCTTCGAAAAGAGCGAGTGGGCTCTAGTTGAGATGCAGGCCCGAGGCCCCGAATTCCTCGACGCAGTTACCACCTATGAGGAGGAGGTGATTGAGTTAAACCGCGAGGGTGGTGCCACGCGCGGCGACCCTATCGTCGCGGTCTATCCCCAAGATGGGACCGTACAGCCAACACATCCATTCGCAATTCTTCGAGGCGCCCCGTGGGTCGAAGCTCGCAAGGCTGAGGCAGCTCAAGTGTTCCTCGACTATCTACTATCATTTGAACAACAATTGCGTCTGGCTGAACAAGGTTTCCGCCCGGTCCATCCCGATGTAGCGTGGGGAGACGAATTTCGTAGATACGGCGCAACCCCAGATGCAAACCTTGTACTGGTAGACCTGCCTGAACCCGATGTTATCGATGCGGTCGTTAATCTCTGGGAGTGCATCAGGGGTAACAACTGCCCGTGAGTGGCAGTCAGACCTAGCCTTGCTTTCGATAATCTGCAAGGTTGCGCTCAAGACAATTGCCGAGGGTGAACTGCCTCGGCGCTCGCCAGAACTGACAGACAGACTGACGCCCTGTTGGACCGCCTCACACATCACGTTCACATCCTGGAGATGAACGGGGAGAGCTACAGGCTCATACAGAGCAAGAAGACTAACCAGGATAAGCCAGTAGTGCAGCCCTAGCTCTCACACACACCACCGTTCACTGGCCCAGTTTTGCTCCGCCCCGCCGGTCCACCAACCATCCGTCCTTGACACGGATGGCATGAACCGCGCCGCTCGCGAGGGTCGATACACCGGTGGTGTCGTTCCATACGGATTTGCAGTTGAAGGTCGCAAAGCCCCGGCTCGCCTCATGCCGAGCGACAATAATGTCTGGGGCGAGTGGGCTGAAGTTGATGTGGTTCGGCACATTTACAACCGATTGGCCATAGACGGGTGGCCCTGTCTCAAGATAGCCACTGAATTCAACGACCTGGGCGTTCCAACGTCTTACGTCAAGGACAATCGGGAGGTGCGCAGAGGAAAGCGAGAGCAAAAAACCCAAAGGCGTATGGCGGGCAGGCCGCATCAACAACCTGGTGAGAAACTCAGTCCATAGAGGCGAACTGCAATACGGTCGCCGAAGCTTGAAACAGCGAGAGGTCGCGTCCGCTAAGGTTCCGACGCTGGTTAGTGAAGAGGTCTGGCATGCCACTCAAGAAACCTCGAAGAGAAACCGACTCGGCTTCCGGGCCTCTAACCGAGCATACCTGCTTAGGTCAGTTTTCAAGTGTGCGATATGTGGTTTCAACTACTGCGCGGCATGGGACAGGTGGATGGAGGGAGTTTGGTATCGCTGCAACGGCCAACTGCAAGAGCGAGGCATCCTCGAAGGAAAATGCCCTGGCAAGTCAATCAAAGGCCCGAATCTGGAGAAGGTGGCCTGGAACGATATCGAGCGATTTCTACGCAGGCCAGGAGGCATCCTCGATGAGCTTACGAAGGAACGTGAAACGAATCCACAGGCTGAGCGAGATGAGAATGACCGAGAAACTTTGAGGGGGGCTATGAAGCAGATCGCCGGTGAGCGTCAGAATGCGATACGGCTTGGGACCAAAGGCACTATCACCGATGAAGAACTAGATGAGTTCCTTACCGACAATGCCAGGAGAGAGGCGGCTATCAGTGAGCCTCTCGACGCCCTGTTGGACTTTGTCGAGGCGGAACCTGAACCCGTTAACGAAGACATGCTGGTTCTGATCCGGCGCAGGCTCGGCCAGGGATTATCAGACGAGGAGCGACAGGAGATTGTCCAGTTGTTGGTAAAGCGCATCACCTTTCACACAGAAGGGACTGAGCCAGGGAAGAAGACTGCCAAAGCAGTCGTGGAGTACCGATTTTCTAAGACTGTAGTATCGGACTGCACCGGCAGGGGTTCATCGCTCCCGTTAGAGCCAGCAAACTCAGCTTCACATCATAAGATTTCTTGGCCAGGCAGCCACCAAACGAAACGGGTCCATACTACCTTTACGGAACTGAGAACTCGAAGAAGGGAGTGTGTATTGGGAGAAAAGTTAGTGTGTTGTTCATCAACGACTCGTTCACATCTGGCAGCTTGGAATAATTAGAACTCACCACGCATTACTTGAATACTAGTTCAAAGGCGCTATTTGTACACAATGACAAGCGAGGGTAAGTTGGGATATTATGAGAATAACAACAGTGTTTTCGAGTGAAAACATGAGTCGGGGTGGGGAGACTCGAACTCCCGGCCTCTACGTCCCGAACGTAGCGCGCTACCAACTGCGCCACACCCCGATGAGGAAGCTGCGACCTGCTTTCAATTCCTGTAACTCAATTGAAGCAGAGAATTTCAGCGTCCGCAACGCCTCGTCGCAACTTGGCTTCATTGTATCGGGAACGCCATGCGGTAGGCAAGAATGGATTCAACCCTCTTGACAAGAACGCCCGTTCTGTTCTAAAGTGTTCTAGACAAAGGCTAACATTCATCTCAGGTGAAGAAATGTCCGTTACAACAATTCGCGAACCCGAAGCTCAGATAAGGATGCCGGGCATGCCCGCTCCCCAAGCTCCACGGGTGGTTGCAAACCCTGAGCGTGTCACCCCGGGACAGGTTGTGCAGTACCTTGGCCGGGTGAACGGCGGGCCTCGGTTCGGGGTAGAAGGCACTGTGGTCCAAGCTTTGAGACGCAAAGCGCTTGTCGATCTGGGCAGGGCGGGCAAGTGGCATATTCCGTACTATTTCCTCACCATCCCTGAGGCCGCTTAACCAGCTTCGTCTCCAAGGACACGTCTGAAGGTTTTTCATATTTCGGCGCATTGTGTGCTGCGCGGCGCGAGGTTCAATAATCATGTTTTTCAAGAAGCGGGAAGCTCTTCAGACCAGCCTCACTGTGAAGCCCGACGGCGCCACGGCCCAGGTCAATATCAAGGTCGTGGGAGTTGGCGGCGGTGGCGGCAACGCGGCCCTGCGCATGGCTGATGGAAAGATGCACGGTGTCAAATTTCTGGCGCTTAACACCGATCTTCAGGCCCTCAGAATGTGCAAGAGCATGCCAACCTTCGCGATTGGGCCAGGCACGACTCATGGTTTGGGTTCTGGCGGCCAGCCTGAAACAGGACGCAAGGCTATAAGGGAAAGCCAGCAACAGGTCAAAGAGCTTCTTAAAGACGCTGACATGGTGTTCGTAACCGCCGGCATGGGCGGTGGGACCGGCACTGGCGCCGCTTCGATTGTGGCGGACATGGCCCGCAAAAACGGGGCTTTGACTGTGGGCGTCGTGACGCTGCCGTTCTCGTTTGAAGGCCCGAGACGTCGGAAAATAGCGGAGAACGGACTCCGGCAGTTGAAGGCCAAGGTTGACACGCTGATCACAATAGATAATGACAGGCTTCTGCCCTCTCTGAATGGAGACGTTCGAATGGACAAAGCGTTCGAGCTCGCGGACAGAGTGCTTCGGCAGGGGGTTCAGGGTATCTCGGACATTATCACGATTCCCGGACTTATTAACGTGGACTTTGCGGATGTCAAAGCAGTTATGGGCAATGGCGGCGCCGCATTCATGGCGATGGGCGAAGGCAAAGGGCGCGATGGCGCGATTCAGGCGGCTGAATCAGCTCTGTCGAATCCTCTGTTCGGTGGTTCGATGGATGGCGCAAAGGGAATCTTGTTCAATGTCATGGGAGGTTCCGACCTAACGCTTGGACAGGTCCACGAAGTCGCTGACCTGATTCGACAGGCCAGCAATCCGGGAGCCAACGTCATCTTCGGTCTAGTGCAGGACAAACGGATGAAGAAACGGGTCAGCATCACCCTGGTGGCAACGGGCATATCCAGGGAAGATGAAAAGCAAGCCGAATCAGCCAGAAATGCAGATGACGAGCCAGCGGTTGATGAGGCCGTGAAAATGGCCGAGAGCATCGTTCGGAACGGCAATGCTAAGACGTCCCTGGCAGAAATGAAACCGTTGTTCTAACCCAGAGACCAAAGGCTAGAAAAATCCGTCGTCTATGTGTTCCGTGATCACCGACGCCACCAGTTCAGGCCTCTGGACCGGCACGTCGTGGATGCTGTCTTCAAGCCAAACGGTCTTGGAGTTTTGAAAGAGGGATGCGGCTTTGGAGATGGATTCTTCGCGTCTCATCATTCGGGCCATATCCGGGTTCTGGTCTTTTTGACGAGCTGGCATCATGAGCACCGGGCATCTCACGTCGGCGTATAGCTCGGAAGGGCGATGGTCCCACAATGCTTCGATGATTCTCATGTGATTGGCGCGGTTGAATTTGGGTTGCACTGTTCCGTCATCCATTACCTGAAAATTCGCCCTGATGAACCGCTCGGACTGTTCCGCTGATCGCGTGAAGCCCCATCGGTTCTTCGAGCGTTCCAGCATGCCCTCCAGGGTCACTCCATTGAAGTACGGCGGCGCCATATCGATCTTGGCCTGTTCAAGGTCCCAACCTGGCCGCCCCGCAATCTCGATTGTTCCGCCGTCCACGAAACACAGGCCCGATGGGGTGTCGGGATGCGCGACGGCATACTCCAGTGCAACGTCTCCGCCCCAAGAGTGACCGGCGATTATTGGATTGCTGAAACCCATTTCGTCGATGAATTCGTCCAGGTCCTTCACGACACTGGCAAAATCGTATCCATGATCGGGTTTGTCGGTATCGCCGTGGCCCCGCTGATCCAGGGCTACCACTCGATTTGTCTCGCTCAGAATCGGAGCAACCATGTCCCAAATCCTACTGTTGGATGCCAGGCCGTGGAGCAACACGATAGGGCGGCCCTGACCGCCCCAGTCCACGTAGTGGAATTGTATTCCATTCACGGTTGCGAATTTGTCCATTCCGGCATCGGGCATCATCAACTCCTGATTGAGTGTGCTATTCGAGTAATGTCAGCGCTGGTTGCTGCCGCTACTGGTTCAAGATCACCGGGTCCCACTCGGCCAGCGAGAGATAACGCTCGGAGATTGAGTACGTTCTGCCATCCGCTGACCGTGAAAGCATTCCATAGTCCACCAGATGACGTCGAATCTGGACGTGGTCCATGTCGAAAATGTTTCCTCGCTGTATGGCGGTGTTGACCTGGCGTTCGGTGTATTCTTGTCCCGAATCAAACGCGATCTGAAAGTAGTGGAGCGCCACCAAACGAGCTTTGAGACGCCTGGGAAAGTCAGCTTTCCGACGAGATTTCTTCGTCCACCTGCCCAGTTGATCTTTGTACCAATCAACATCGATGACTACGGAGACAAGGTTAGTTGGTTTTTCAGATGGCGCTGACTGGTTTGGCTTGGCCATCGTCGAATTCTCCCTTGCGGGTGGTTAAACGGGGCTGGGTCGCATGGCGCACGAACAATATCCGGTCGCCGCCTTGCCCGGACGACGCTATCTGCCGCCCCCAGAATCTGGAGGCCTGCGTTGACTCTTGAGGAAGTCCTCCAGTTCTCGGACCATATCATCGGGGCTGGGCATATCGTCCTCGGGCTGGTGCGCACGGTCGTATCGCTGCTCCAGGCGGGTGACATACGAGGTTACGTCATCCTGCTTGGCGATAGCCTTGGCGACCTCGGCGTCGAAGGCTTCGCCAGACAGCTTTAACTCCTGAAGATCGATATCGAAATCCACGAGGTTTCGGAGCTTGGCGAGGAGGGCGTGACTGACTCTGGGATTTGGCGAAGTGTTAACGTAATGAGGGCAGTGGCCCCATATGCTGGCGTGAGCCAAACCGTTCTTATCGCAGGCATCCATAAATGCGGTGTGAATGCCTGTCGGTCCCTGGTATCCGGAATTCTGAATACCGAGCCACTTGACTTTTTCGGTCAGGTCTTTGGAACTGGCCCTGCCGGTGACCCGAGGCTCCCGCGTGTGGGGCACGGCGTCCAACAGAGCACCCAGCGACACGACCAGCCTGACGCCATACTTCACTGCCATGTCGCAGACGATGTTTGAGAACGCTCTCCACTTCAGGTTCGGTTCGGTCCCCACGTAGAGGAGAATGCCGCTCTGTGATTCGTCTGGGGGGTAGTAATAGAAGTCGTTGCGAGGCCATCGGATGATCCGTTCGCCTCGTCGGTTTACCCGAGTCTGGGGCCTGACGACGGTGAAGTCGAAGAACTCTTCTGGATCAATTTCCGCGATCTTCTTGGCGGGCAGTTTGCGCACCATGTATCGGACCGCGCGAGTTGCGGCCTCTGCGGCATCAGGCCACCCGGCGAAAGCCACAATCATGGTTGGCAGCGTTACATCGGGTGTTTCATGGGTGATCAGACCATCCATGTAAATTCCATCCATTTCTCTAAACTTGGCCGTTCAATAACCATGAACGACACCAGGGTTATTGGTGTCGGGTTTCTGAATGGCTGGGGATGATTATTGCATCTCGAATCGTCGGCTGGAGCCGAGTATGGATAACTTCGAGTTTGGGTAAGTTTATCATTTGACCCTGCTTATGCCAAGCGTAACCACCTCCAGACCGCCTACGTGGTATACTCCGTTGGGCTAAATTGCAGGCGTGATTGCGCAAGTGAATATGGAGGATGGATGTGCCGGACGGACTGATAGGCGTAGCGATTTCCGCGGCCAGAGCCAGCGAGGGCCTTGAGAAGATTTCACAAGCTGAAAAGCTGGGAATTTCCGCCGCATGGCTGACATCCGGTGGAGGGGGAGGCGAAGCTGTCGCGATGCTCGCCGCCGCCGCTGTGGATACCGACACGATAATGCTGGGCACATCCATTGTGCAAACCTGGTCCAGGCATCCCGTGGCGCTGGCACAACAGGCGCAGGTGGTGGCAGAACTGGCTCCAGGCAGGTTTCGATTGGGAATCGGCCCCAGCCACAAAGCCCCTATGGAAAGCGTGTTCGGAGCAGACTTCCGAGCGCCCCTCGGCCATCTGAGTGAATACATCGACATCGTGAAGCCGCTTATCCAACAGGCAGGCATCGAATATGAGGGGCGCTGGTATTCGGCCAACGCCAACATTGGCGGCCCGTTGAACGTTCCCGTCATGACCTCTGCCCTCAGGCCCGGCGCGTTCGAATTAGCCGGTTCCAAGGCCGATGGGGTAATTAGCTGGGTTTGCCCGTATTTCTACTTGAGAGACACCGCCATGCCCGCTCTTAAGGAAGGCGCGCGAAAGGCAGGGAGAGACACACCGCCGATGGTTGTGCATGCCCCTCTCTGCGTCACAGAGGACATTGAAGCCGCCCGAGAGGGCGTCAGGCGTCGGTTGGGATACTTCCCAGCGTCGCCGTTCTACGCCAACATGTTCGTGGAGGCAGGCTTCGCTCCATCGCCGGACAAGGGTTGGACCGATGAAATGCTGGACGCAGTGCTCATCTCAGGAGACGAAGACACGGTGGCCGCCCGCATTCAGGATATATTCGACTGGGGCGGCGCTGAAATCCTGGCATCAATCGTTCCTGCGGGCGATGAGGGGGCAGCATCCGAACGCCGATCTCTGGAGCTGCTCGGCAAGCTCGCCAGTTCCTGATCGAATCATCAGCCAAAACAGACAGGATTTCCGTTGATACGACTCGAAGGCTTTACATCGGTTACCGTGACCAATCGGACGGTATGGACCTTCGCCGATTTCGTGAATGGCGATGGCGACCGCACGACTGTAGAGATCACAGGCGGAGACTCAATTAGAAATGTCGCCAGAGACCTGGCCGCGATGGTTGAGAGAATCGGCGAACAGGACATCGACTCCGAGGAGGAAATCGAATCGCTGCTTGGCCTGAGCCTCGATCAGTTGAGCGTGAATCGTGTCATGGCGACAGCCGTCAGCGGGCTGCGTTCGGCGTTCGTTCAGTTGCAGGCGCAATCGAGCAATGTGTCGTTGACCGAAGCCCTGGGCGGCGAAGCCGCAGATAGCGTTCAGCTATACGCCAACATCAACCGGGGCCTGTTCGCGACTGACCGCACTCCGGAAGCCTTTTTCGCCATGGCGGAGAGGGCACGGGAAGCGGGATTCACAATATTCAAATGCGCGCCATTCGACGAAGTGTCGCCTCCGTCATCGACCGACCGGATCCTTGATGAAGCAAGAACGGGCCTTGAACGGGTGGAGGCTGTGCGAAGGGCCATTAGGCCTGACGCCCGGTTACTGGTGGACTGCCACAGTA
>JASLRP010000544.1 GCA_030743915.1 SAR202 cluster bacterium
GAGGCTCCAGGAAGGCGGGCACTGCGATGGGAGCAGTTCTGAGCGACACGGTATTGGTGAGAGACGACTCCCTCATGATCCGTTCGCCCTCGATCTTGCTGTCGGCGTAAACATCGATAGCAGACTGAGAGTGGCTGACCGCGACGGGCGGCTCCTCTGACATAGTGTCGCCGTAGGTGCTGATGGACGATGTGAACACCAGCATGGCACCCGGATTGTTAGCTTCCAGAGCGCGAATGATATTCTCGGTGCCGCCGACGTTGACCCGGAAGGTCACGTCGCGGTTTCGCTCGCTGTTGGGCGGTAGGATGGCGGCCAGATGAAGCACGGCGTCAACGCCCTCGACGGATCGGGTGACATCGTCCGCGTTGGTGATGTCGCCCTTGTTTATCTCGATGCTGTCATTGTCCTCAAGGCCGGAGAAGTCCATCTGCGGAAGATCGAATATGCGGACCGTCTGGCCAGCCTCAACGAATTTTTCGACCAGTTGACGTCCCACACTGCCCGCGCCGCCGGTGATGAGTATTGGTCCGCTCACGTGAGGGTCGTCCCTTTCATTCCTGCCTTTTCAATAACGTTCTGAGCAGTGGCGATGAGCGTTTCCAGGGCCGGAGCGAAGCCTGTCCAGTCCTCGGCCTGTCGAAGTTCCAGAGCGGCGGCGGCGTCTCGAACAGCTCCCCGCGCTGCGGGCACTGAGGGCATGGTCTTGAAAAAGAATGTTCCGCTGATCTCGTCGAACTTCTCGACGATCTCGACCATGGATGTCTCCCACGCCTCGTTCTGCGCGCCGAGACCCTCGACTATCTGCTTGCAGGATGCGATGCTTTCGTCCAGGAGTTCCTGTCCTGATTGTGGCATTTTTGTATTTCCTCGATCTATTACTCGGTAGCGGCGGATTTGTAACCCGCCCACACGGTTACGTTACTTAATCTATAGTTAGCGCTTGGTCCCCGATGCAACGAAGATGCTGACAGTTGCCGATTCACGACCGGCTTCGGACTCTGCGCTTCAATCCTCGCCGGCGCTATCCACCGCCACATTATCGAGGCCAGCCTCCTGGAACCACCGGGCAACGTCCTCTCGGTCGAAGCCCATCCATCGGTCGTGGTGTTCCACCTTCAACCAGTCGAAATCATGAGAGTCCAGGTCGGTAATTACCAGGCGGCCTCCCGATTTAATGACACGGGTCATCTCTCGGATGGCGCGGGCAGGCGACTCGACGTGATGGAGATACATGTTGGCGAAGGCGTGGTCAACTTCAGCGTCAGACATTGGCAGCCCGTCTGCGTCGCCAACTCGGTAGTCCACGCCAACGGGATCAGACAGTCGTTGGCGCATCTCGTCCAGCATTTCCTGGGACTGATCGATGGCAACGACACTGACGCCGTGTTCCTTCAACCCCTCGGTGACGAATCCAGTGCCCGCCCCGATGTCAGCGGCAGACTGTCCGGAGTGAACCTCCGATATCTCGATGGCTGTATCACGGACGGATTCAGGGAAAAAGGACTGGCGCATATCATCCCATCGGGACGCTACGCGGCCAAAGTATTCCTTGCTGGACTGGGCGCACATATTCGATTCCTTCTGTGTGGGTTGGCGCTTGCCTGTGCGAATAACTTTAGCACGTAATTGAGATCGGATTCCTCTGGAATCTGCTTACGTAGGGGAGGGTTTGAAACCCTCCCCTACGATTACCTGATCAAGTTACAGTCGCCCCACAACCGGATGACGCCTAGTTGTCGTCGGCTGGGGCCAGAACCTGCTCGTCCACCTCGGCCTGGTGACCGTTGGTTGAAGGCTCATAGTGCTTCTTCATGGCCTCCAGGTCAACCTCGTCCTCACGGGCGAAGCCTTTGCCATCGTGACGGTCGAATGGGAAGGGCCTGAACCGCTTGAAGCGTTCACCAAACCGCTGGAGGCTGGCTCGGCGGTCATAGGGGAACCTGTACTTCTCTGGGTCTGCCGGATCGACGTCAACCAACTCGTAGTCACGGCTTCCGAGCCCGTTCTCGTGACCAGTGTTGATGCTGGCCACCTCGCTCTGACCGTGGAAGGTCGCGGCAGCGGCCTCGAACTTGCGGTCGCCGGGATGGTGGGCTTCCATCATCTCAGCGGCGGAGCCAGGCATGCCGGCGCTGCGCTTGGCGGCGTCAACACATGCCATGTCGATCGCCACTGGGTCGGTGCTTGCGAACACGCCCAGGTGAGGAACGATTGGAATGTCTGCGTGGTTGGCGCAGTCACAGCGCGGGGAGACATCGATGGCCATATTGATATAGCCCACCTTGCCTCGGCCCACTGCCTTCTCGGTGGCAAGAGCGGCGTCAGCGATAGCCACGTCCACAGCGTCGAAGTTCACCGCCGGGATGTCAACTATGCCACGAGGGCCCATCACTCCGAAGCAGCCCAGACAGTTGGCGCACTTGTCGCTGTCCCACTCAAGCTCGTCATTGTCGTTGATATTGTACAGACCGAAGGGGCAGCAGTTCTCAAGAATCTCCCAGTCAGGAGTCTCGGCCTTGCCCTTGAAGTTTTCGGGATGGAACACGCCGGCCGCGCCCAGGCCATAGTTGGGATGTCCGCCCATGTGGACGTTCAGCTTGCCTCGCTTGGACTGAGCGCCAATGCCCAGGTTCTTGAGCGCGCCGCCGATGACGCCCATGCTGTGACCCTTGAAGTGAGTCAACGTGATGAGCGCGTCCGCGGCCGCGATGGCCTCTGCAACGTATGCTTCTTTCAGCAGGTAGCCCTCAGGAAGGTCCACCCGGAAGTCTGCGGTCCCGATGAAACCATCAGCGCAGATGAAGGGGCATCCCAGAGTAGCCGAGGTGTAGCCGTTGCGCTCGGCGGTCAGCATGATGTCCAACTGGGACGAGCGGGAACCCCAGGGCGAGTAGGTCGATGTCGTGGTGTCGCACACGAAGGGCCTGCCACCCAGTTCCTTGATTCGGTCGGCCAGCGCTCGGGCATAAACCGGGCGAAGGTACGCAGTGTTATTCCACTCACCGCAGTGAACCTTGATGGCCACCATGTCGTTTGGCTTGATTAATTTGTCCAACTCTGCCGAGTCGAACACTGTCAGCATTTTGGATACCAAGCTAGTCTCCGTCGATTCGGAGTGCGCATCCATCCAATGAACTTGTGATTTGCCCATTACTCATGCCTCCCTGTTTTTGGACGGTCATACGGTTATAAGGTACATTTGGATCAATCGAGCGTAGCATTGCGCCTGAACCTTGTCAATTGTTTTGGACTTTTTTCTGCCTGTTCCCATTTACAATAACCAGCGGTAAAATACGTGTATCATCCGGCGAGAATTCAAGGAGCGTACCAAATGACAGAGATTCGAGACGAATTTGTGCATCCAGGCCCCCAACCCAATGGACTTCAGGCGGCAGACGACGGCCTGTGGGTCATAGATCAGGTTGACAACCACCTCTACAAACTCGACTGGGAAACTGGCGAAACGCTGGAAAAGCTGCCCACCGAGACCGAGCACTCCAGCGGCGTGACTTTAGGCGGCGGGCACCTCTGGGTGGCCTCGACCTTTACCCTTGAGTTGGTCCAGTGCAACATGGACGGCTCCAGTTCCGCAAAGTACGACACTCCAGGCAAAGGCGTCGTGGCTTTCGGCAACCCTGATAACACACGGGTCTCGGGCGCTCACGGCATGGAGTGGATTGACGACGATAATATGTGGGTCGCTGTGCCTCCAGCCCAACGAGTCTTTCTGATGGACCCAGGGACCATGACCGTCAAGCGGTCGATCCCGTCTCCCGGAAATCGGCCCCACGGCCTGTTCATGCACGAAGGCTCAATGTGGCTCGCCGACACCGGGGAAAGAAAGATCCACAAAATGGACCCGGCAACAGGCGAAGTGCTGGATGTGATCGACGTGCCGGATCCCGAGGTCCACGGCATGACCTTGCACGAAGGCAACATGTGGTTCTGCTGCGCCGAGACGCGGAGGGTCTGCACCGTGCCTTTGCCTGCGTAGGCTGGGCGATTAGGTGTCAGGTATCAGGCGGTCAGGTTTTCAGGGTCGGCGTTGACTGGCTGACCGCTGAAAGCTGACGGCTGATAACCTGTTCCCCTGACCCTTGAAAACCTGATTCCTGACTGAATCTCCGAAGGAGAACCCAATTGCCCAGCATCGACGATATGTGGATCACGCCCGGCCCCCGGCCCAACGGACTTCAGGCCGCTGACGATGGCCTGTGGGTGATCGACGCCGAGAACAGCCACCTGTACAAGCTCGATTACGAAACCGGGGAGGCGATGGTGGACGCTCCCACCGACACGTATAAGTCCAGCGGTCTGACCGTGGGCGACGGCATCGTGTGGGTGGCATCGACCCATAACTCCCGGCTCTACAAGCTGAACGAGGACGGTTCGACCATCGAGTTTTTGGACCCTCCGGGGATGGGCGTTCGCGACCCGCGAGACAAAGGCCCCGAGTACATCCGGCCCCACGGCATGGAGTGGATGGACGACGCCGCCATGTGGGTGTCAATCAAGCCGGCGCTGAGAAACTACCTCGTCAATCCCGACACGATGGAGGTCATCAAGTCCATACCGACTCCTGGAGCCGCGCCCCACGGCATCGCCTGGGATGGCGAAACTCTGTGGTGCGCAGACCGTGGCATGGGCATGATCCATAGGCTGGACGCCGACACCGGCGAGGTTCTGGAGGAGATTCCGGTTCCTGATCCCGAGGTCCACGGCCTGACCTACCACGACGGCGCTCTCCTGCTGTGCTGCGACCCCAGCCGCCGAGTGTGCCGCATCGAGATTTCTTGAGATTGAGAGGTTTCTATGGATCGAGACAAAGCTTTGAGTACCCTCTCACGGAGCAAGGAAGAGCTTCAACAGAAGTTTGGAGTCAAATCTATTGCGGTATTCGGCTCCACGGCCCGAAATGAAGCCCGATCCGATAGTGATGTAGATATATTGGTCGAATTTGAAGAACCAGTCGGTTACTTCACTCTGGCAGATGTTCAATTCTATCTTGAGGATGTGTTGGGAATTGATGTCGATCTGGCAACCCCAGGATCATTAAAATCACCTGTCCGAGAAAGGGTGTACAAAGATCTGATTTATGCAGCCTGAAGATTTGGGATTTTTTCTCGAAGGTATTCAGAGCGCCATCAGTCGGATTTCCCGCCATATGGATGGATTCGACTTCGATGGATTTATCAACGATGAAAAAACTATCGATTCGGTCGTAAGAAACCTTACGATCATTGGCGAGGCCGCCACAGCTCTTAGTCCAGAGTTCCGATCTGCGCATAGTGAAGTGCCGTGGCGAAATATGATCAATATGCGAAACCGTCTCGTACATCGTTATTTTGATGTTGACCTCGAAATCGTTTGGAAAACCGTAAACGAAGATTTACCCGTCCTGGAGAAGTTTACTCAGCAACTATTACTAAATGAAAATGACCAACAAGCACCGGAGTAACTTAATGCCCTTCGACAATATAGACCTATTTCCCATGACCGCCGGGGTCAATGCCTCTGACCACCTGACCCTCGGCGGTTGCGACGTTACCGATCTGGTCGCCGAATTCGGCTCTCCGCTTCTCGTGTACGACGAGGACACGATGCGGAGCATGTGCCGCCAGTTCCTGGACGGCTTCACCTCCCGATACTCCAACACCCTGATCGCTTACGCGTCCAAGGCGTTCCTCAATACCGCCATCGCAAAGCTGATGGCCGAGGAAGGCATGGGAATGGACGTGGTGTCCGGCGGAGAGCTGGCTGTCGCTGTCGCAGGGGGAGTGCCTATGGAGAAGGTCTATTTCCACGGCAACAACAAGTCCCCGCAGGAGCTTGAGTTCGCCATTGATTCCGGTATTGGCCGCATTGTGATCGACAGTTTTAACGAGTTGACCATGCTGGACGAGATCGCCGGGAACAAGGGCATCGTTCAGGACGTGCTGATTCGCCTGTCGCCCAACGTTGACCCGCACACCCACGCATTCACCACCACCGGCATCCTGGACTCCAAGTTCGGGTTTGCCATCGAAACTGGAGACTCGGCTCGCGCGATTCGGCAGGCCATTGCCGCTCCGAACCTGAACCTTGTGGGCGTCCACTTCCACCTCGGCTCCCCGATCTTCGAGTTGGAGCCTTACGCCGAGGCGGTGGACACGATTCTGACCTATCTTGCCCCATTCCGAGAGGAGGGTCTGGACCTTCAGGAGTTTAGCCCCGGCGGAGGGTATGCCATCGGGTACACGCGAGACCAGCCGCCGCCCGAAATCTCAGAATACGCCGATACTATCGCCACCGCGCTCCAAGCAAGATGCGCCGATCTGGGATTCGGAGAGCCGATGATGACCATCGAGCCGGGCCGCTCCATCGTGGGCCGCGCCGGCGTCGGCATCTACACCGTCGGGGCCATCAAGGACATCCCCACCGTGCGGAAATACGTCTCGGTGGATGGCGGCATGGGCGACAACATCCGCCCCGCCCTCTACGGCTCCGAGTACGAGGCCGTGGTCGCCAGTCGAATGTCCGATGCCCCGGAGGAAGTCATCACTCTGGCAGGCAAGTACTGCGAGTCCGGCGACATTCTGATTCATAACATCGAGATGCCGGTCATGGAGGCCGGGGACATCGTTGCCATCCCGTCATCTGGCGCCTACACCCCGTCAATGGCCAGCAACTACAACCTGAACCCGCGCCCGGCCATCGTTATGGTCAAAGACGGATCGGCCCGGCTCATCCGCCGCCGGGAGAGCTATCAAGACCTGATGGCGATGGACGTGGTGTGAGGTTGGCTGTCAGCAATCAGCTTTCAGCCGTCAGATAGCGGCTGAAAGCGCCCAATCCCTGAACCCTGAAAACCCGATTCCTGACACCTAGAACGAAGGATGAAAATGGACGACATAACCTACGCATCCGCCAAATCCATCGCACAGGCCATCCGAGACAAAGAGGTGTCCGCTGTCGAGGTGGTGGAAGCTCACCTGAGGCGCATCGACGAGGTGAATCCGAAGCTGAACGCCGTCGTGCATCTGGCCGCAGACCGGGCCCTATCCGAAGCTCGAAACGCCGATGCCGCAACCGCCAGGGGAGAATCCAACGGGCCGCTTCACGGCGTCCCGATGACCGTCAAGGATTCTCACGACGCCGAGGGTCTGGTCTCCACAGGCGGGACGAAAGGCCGTGAGAACTTCGTGCCTGATCGAGACGCCACCACCGTGGCGCGGATGCGGGCAGCAGGGGCTATCGTTCTGGGCAAGACCAACACTCCGGAGCTTACGCTCAGCTTCGAAACCGATAACCTTATATATGGTCGCACCAACAACCCGTATGATCTTGAGCGCACCCCCGGTGGCTCCAGCGGCGGAGCCGGGGCGATCATCGCCTCTGGAGGCTCGCCACTGGACCTGGGCACCGACACCGGAGGCAGCGTTCGTGTGCCATCGGCGTTCTGCGGAATCGCCGGACTCAAACCCACTTCGGGCCGTGTTCCCAGAACAGGCCACATCATCTCTCACTCGCTGGGAGCCACCGACGCTCTGACCACCGTCGGTCCCATGGCCCGCTATGTCGAAGATCTGGTTCTGGCATATCCGATCATAGCCGGGCCTGACGGGGAAGACCCTTTTATCGTTCCCATGCCTGTTGACGATCCTGCCAACGTCGACGTCAAAAGTCTGCGGGTGGCGTGGTTCACCGACATCGGGGACATGACATCCACCGCTGAAATCGCGTCGGCCACCAAAGCGGCGGCAGATGCCTTGACCGACGCCGGTGTCTCGCTCACAGAAGATATGCCCAACGCATTGGTTAACCCTACAGAAACAAACCTGCTGACCGCAGACGGCGGAGCCGGAGTCCGTCGGATTCTGGACAAGGCAGGCACAACCGAAGTGCATCCGTGGTTGAGCCGGTTCATTGAAGGAACCGATCCTCTGCCCGTTGGCGAGTACACCGCCCTGCTGGAGGTCGTTGACGCCTTTCGCTCGGACATGCTGGGGTTCATGGAGGACTACGACGCCATCCTTCTTCCCGTCCGTCCACACCCGCCCCTTCCTCACGGGGAATCCAGGACGCCGGAGCGAAGCCCTGGAGGCAAATTCACCGCCGCCTTCAACACGACCGGCTGGCCCGGAGCGGTGGTTCGCGCCGGAACATCGCCGGAGGGCCTGCCCATCGGAGTCCAGATGATCGCCCGCCCGTGGCGAGAGGATGTGTCTCTGGCGCTGGCAGCGGTCGTGGAGTCGGCCCTGGGAGGCTGGCAGAAGCCGTCGATATAGGCTTCAGGTTTTCAGGCGGTCAGGTATCAGGGCGCTGTCCTTCCAACGATCAGATTCTTCAGATGCGACCTCAGAATGGCGTCGGATTTGCTGATTCCTGAAAACCTGATACCCTCCAGAAACCTGCACACAAGCTGATCGCTGAAAGCTGTGCGCTGACAGCTACCCAAGGAGTCCCATATGAACGACATCATCTACGCTTCGGCTACCCGGATTGCCCAGGCCATTCGAGGCAAAGAAATCTCCGCTGTGGAGGTCATTCAGGCGCACCTTGACCGTATTGGCGAGGTGAATGGAGCGCTCAACGCGGTGGTGCAACTGTGCGCCGACCGGGCACTCTCCGAGGCTCAGGCGGCCGATGAAGCGTTGGCGCGTGGGGACTCCGTTGGACCTCTGCATGGCGTGCCGTTGACCCTCAAGGACTCATTGGATACCGAGGGTGTAATCTCTACCGGCGGGACCAAGGGCCGAGAGTCCTTCGTGCCGTCAGAGGACTCCGTTGTTGCCGCTCGACTGCGAGCCGCCGGCGCCATCCTGATGGGCAAGACCAACACCCCTGAATTGACCCTCGCCGGCGAGACCGACAACCTGATTTACGGCCGCACCAACAACCCCTACAATCAGGACCGAATCCCCGGAGGTTCCAGCGGCGGCGCTGCGGCAATCATCGCCTCTGGAGGCTCCCCTCTGGACATGGGGAGCGACACCGGCGGCAGTATCCGAATGCCTGCCCACTTCTGCGGCATCGCCGGGCTGAAGCCCAACTCCGGTCGCGTCCCTCGCACCGGACACATCGTCTCCTACGGCATGGGAGCCGTGGACGCCCTAACACAAAACGGGCCGATGGCTCGATACGTCGAGGACCTGACTCTCACTCTGCCCATAATATCCGGCCCCGACTGGCGTGACCCGGCCATCGTGCCCATGCCTCTGGGCGATCCTGCCGACGTGAATATCGACGGCCTGCGCATCGCCATGCACACCGACAACGGACTCAAGACTCCGACGCCTGAAATTCAGGAGACCGTCCGCTCGGCCACCAAAGCATTGGAGGACATGGGAGTCATCGTCGAGGAGGTGACGCCCGATGCCTTCGAAATGATTCCCGACGTCACCGCGAAGCTCAACGGAGGCGACGGGCGGGCGTGGGTCCAACGGGTGCTTGACAGGGCTGGCACCACCGAGATTTCGCCGTTCCTCCAGAATCGGTTCGACAGCGCAGAGCCGATCTCCACAGAGAGATTCTCAGAAACCCTTGAACTTCTGGACCAGTATCGAAGCCGCATGTTGGGTTTCATGGAAGACTACGACGCCATCCTCTGCCCAACCGCGGCCATCACAGCCTGCGCTCACGGCGAGACCTGGACTGACGACAACAAGTCGGCCTTCACCTACACCGGAGCCTACAACATGACCGGCTGGCCCGGAGCGGTGGTGCGAGGCGGAACGTCATCCGACGGACTGCCCATCGGAGTTCAGGCCGTTTCACGTCCATGGCGCGAAGACGTGGCTCTAGCCCTGGCTTCGCGCCTGGAATCAGCCCTGGGCGGTTGGCAGAAACCGGAGTTGTAACCGCCAATCTCAGAGACGGGCATTCAGAAAGTCAAGCTGGAAAACTCGATGACCAAAGGATGACTCTCAATTGAATAAAACGCAACAAGCTGGAATGTACCTGGTCGAACACCTCATATCTAATGCGCCCCCTGACCTGATGCTTCAGGATTTCGCTCCGACGGACATGGATGAGGCGTACGCAGTTCAAGCAGAGTATTTGAAGATCCGCTCCAAAGCAAAGGGCGCGTTGGGCGGATACAAGGTCGGGCTGACCAATCCGTTGATGCAGAAAAACGTCGGTGTTGACGAGCCATGCGCCGGGGGAATTTTCGCCCGGGATGTTGTCGATTCTCCAGCTACGCTGAATCGTTCCGACCATTCCAATCTGGCCGTGGAGTGCGAAGTCGCGTTCACGATGGGGAGCGACCTGCCTGCATCTGAGGCTCCGTTCAGCCATGAGAGTGCTGCCGCCGCAGTCGAGTCCATCGCCACATCGTTCGAGATAGTGGACCTTCAGGGAAGCGAAATGCGAGAAGGGCAGAGCCGAGCGGTTATGCTTGTTTCGTTGAATGTGGCGCAGGCAGGCGCGGTGCTGGGCAAGCAGGTGTCTGATTGGCGCAGCATCGATCTGAAATCCGCGCGTGGAGTCGCCAAACACAATGGCGAAATTGTGGGAGAAGGCGTCGGGGCTGATGTCATGGGACATCCGATGGAGCCTCTGGTGTGGCTCGCCAATCTGCTGGCCCAACGCGGTGACCAACTGCTCAAGGGTCAAGTCATCCTCACGGGCAGCTTCGTTACCCCGATAAGCGTTGCGGCCGGCGATTCTGTATCATTCGAAATCGAGGGTCTGGGGGACGTGCACGTAGAGATAAAGTAAACCGGCTTGATCGTAGGAGAAGGTTTCAAACCCTTCCGCGCAACCAATCTACATGGGAGAGACAGTATGGACCTGGGACTGAATGGCAAAGCGGCAATCGTGACCGGAGGCAGCGTCGGTATAGGCAAGGCCATCGCCAGAGAGCTGGCCCTGGAGGGCGTTGATGTGGCAATCGCAGCCCGCCGTCAGGACCTTCTTGAACAGGCGGCCAGCGAGCTATCCAGGGAGACCGGACGCAAGGTCGTGCCCATAATCGCCGACACCACCAGTCGGGAGTCGGTGGACAACCTCGTCAAATCAGCGGCGGATATTCTGGGCAAAGGCACAGACATTCTGGTCAACAACGCCGCCACTCCTGGAGGCCTCGTGCTGGGGCCGCTGGCAGAGTCCGACGAGGCCGACCTGATGGCCGACATCGACACCAAGGTCGTCGGATACTTCCGATGCGCCAAGGCCGTCGCTCCCCACATGCAGAGCCAGGGCTGGGGCAGGATAATCAACATCGGCGGTCTGTCGGCTCGTCGCGCCGGAACCTTCAGCGGACTGCGCAACGCGGCGTTGGTCCACTTCACAAAAACCCTCTCCGACCAGTTGGGGCCGGACGGCATAACCGCGAACCTCGTCCATCCTGGAAGCACCCGCACCGAGCGCACAGACCCGGAGCAGGAGGGCCGAGCCGCTCAGACAACCTCGACTCGCCGAATGGTGGACGCCAGTGAGATCGGCTACGTCGTGACATTTTTGGCCTCAACCCGCGCCACCGCCATCACCGGTGAGACCATAGCCGCCGGCGGAGGCATGCCAGGAGTGGTGTATCAGTAGTCAATGCGAATACGGGATAGCGGCTGAGGATTACAACGCACACAACCTTCCTTGTCTGGCGGTGTGAAGGGAGCCCGTAGCAGATTGGTCCGTTCTCGTCATGCTGAGCGAGGCGAAGCATCTGGTCGCTTGCCGGACAACGCCATTCTTATCTTCTCTTCGACCAGCAGATTCGTCTGTAGACTCAGTCTGGACATGGCCCTGGCGCCTGACGGTCTGACCACCTGAAACCTCGTCCGGTTGACCGTTCACGAACGCATTGCTACACTCGCTCCCACAAGTCCGATGCTCGAGTTCACAGAGGAGAGTTATTCATGTGGAACCAGTTCAACACGGGGGATTACGAAGGGATGATCGCCGAGACGGTCACCATCAAGGGGAACAACGGAGACCAGATCAACGCCTACACAGCGCGGCCCATCGGGCCCGGCCCCTACCCCAGCATAGTGCTTATTCACCATCTGCCCGGTTGGGATGAGCTATACCGAGAGTTCACCCGCCGGTTCGCCCACCAGGGATTCGTGGCTATCAGTCCTGACCTGTTCGCCAGATTCGGCCAGGGCTCCCCGGACGACATCGCCTCGGCGGCTCGCGGCGAGGGCGGCGTGTCCGACGACAGCGTGCTTGGCGACTGCGAAGCGGCTCGCGACTATCTGAAGGGCCTGCCCTACACCAACGGCAAGGTCGGGATCATCGGAAGCTGCTCCGGCGGCCGTCACACCTTCATGGTGGCCTGCCGAGCCGACGGCTTCGACGCGGCTGTGGAACTCTGGGGTGGCCGGGTCGTCATGGGCCCTGATGACCTGTCTCCACAGCAGCCAGTGGCGCCCATCGACCTGACAGACGGCCTCACTGCTCCTTTGCTGGGGATATTCGGCAACGATGACCAGAGTCCCACGCCAGAACAGGTCAACCAGCACGAAGAGGCGCTGAAAGCGGCAGGCAAGGATTACGAATTCCACCGCTACGACGGCGCGGGCCACGGCTTCTGGTACTACGACCGGCCAGCCTACCGCCCCGAGCAGGCAATGGATTCCTGGGGCAAGACTCTTGAGTTCTTCGGCAAGAATCTTGCCTAGAAGATAGCTAATAGCGACTAGCAGTCAGCTTTCAACACCAGTCCGAGGCGAGTAACCGCCTCGGGCTGGCTTGTTTTTATCGAGAATTTTAGCCTGCCGAGTTCAGGTCACCACTCCGCAAGATCGCCTTCGAAAATCTTGCGGTCCTCATCGCCTGCAATCTGACTGCCGAATTGCCGAGCCTTCCCTTTGAGGGCGTCCGACTGTTCATTGTTGCCTAGAACTGAGTGGGCACGAGCCAGCCCTTCGCTGGCGTAGGCTATGTCAAAGTCCTTCATATCATCGGGGTGGCGCTCCGTGATCTCAGCGCACCGCTCGGCGTGTCGCAGGGCCGCCTCTCCGAGGCCCAAAGTCGCATAGACGTGACAGATCATCCACTCTCCACGCTGATCGTTCACCACCGTCCCTACCTGAAGCCAGTGATACAGCGAGGCGTGAGCAGCGAGCGTCATCAGTCTTTCTTCCTCGGCGCTCCGGTCATCTTTTTTCAAAAGCGACCACACTTCGCCATTCAGCGAAACCGCCAACTCGCGGTGTATAGTCTCTCCAGTTTCCACGTTGCCTCCTTGATGGATGATTCGTGCCATTGTAAACCCAAAGCGCAGGCCAGGGTCACATGGTCATGCCATCGATTGAGCCGACATCAGAACCGCGTATGGCTGTCGCAGAGTTCCGAGACACTGAAATACAGCCCTCCCTGGATTACGACCTATCGCTGAAAGTGAAGGACGAGTCGACTCCTATCCCTACGCCTCAATTGCCCGACCGCCTGACCAACAGAGGGCACAGACATCATCAACCGCGAGATATCAAACACGCTGAACTTGAGCGTCTGGGCAGCTGACCCGTCACATTGCCACATCTACAACAAGCCGGATTTCTTGGTTGCCCAAACATCGCCCATTGTGTTTCTAGCACAACATCACAATGCTTCATGCCAAGACCACTTCCTTCATGATATCTAGGCGCCTTTATCCTCAATCGATGCCATATATGTTGGCATGCCAAAACTACGTGGTCTGATTTGACATAACTACGTGGTTTCTCGGATGAACTCATCATGCTCCCAAATATATCTTGCCTTTGCTGGGAGATTCGCCGGACGCGGATGCCCCAGCGCAGATGCACCCGGCGGACTCCCGGCAGTCCGACAAAGGTTGGAAATCAGATGGATTCCGTGGGCTGGATGTGACTTAGAACCATCAATCCTGCAAGCCATCGCCACAAGAACAGGAGGTGAATAAACTAAAAGAACGGTACATTCCAACTCAATGAGCATCTGCCCATAAATTTCAAATCCAGAGACCTAAGAAGAAGGAGAGAATTCATGGTAATCCAAAGTGGGACATTTAATATACACGATAATTTGGCTTTAAGAGAAGGGGATGGCACTCGAAACGCCCGTCTACCTGTATCATTCCCCAATCCATTCATCGGTTCCACCCCAACTGTGGCAGTTTCCCTAACCGGGTTTGATGCCTCTAACCAAGAACGCGTACGTGTCTGGGTTAACGCGGAACAGATTGATAACGCGGGTTTTGTGGCCGTTGCCCAAACGTGGGTAAACAGTTCCCTTGCTGCGGTCTGGGGTACCTGGATCGCCTACCAAGACTGAGTGAGTTCGAATAGCCTGACTTCGGATCGCGCTCACTTCTTTCTTTCACATCGTTAGCACAGTTGATTTGCAGCCGAGGTCAGGCGTTACGCTGACTCCCCATATGTCAATGTGCGTCTTGCCATAGCCACTCACAAGGCACTGTTCAGGTGCCTTTTTATTTCGTCCAAAACTGCCTGTCCTTATTTTCACCTGCACAGATAGCCCGTCTGTCGTAGGGAGATTGGCCGAACATGGATGGTACAACCAAAAGCTCACGCGATACGAATCGAACGTGTGGATCTGCCATACTAAAGCCCCGGCAGGCGGGGCTGGACAACCTCCGATTCCTCGGACTGGTCGAAGCCGGAGACTCCGACGCCCACGAGGCGGAACAATCGGTTCGGGCCGAGCTCGGCAGTTAGCAGAGCGTTGGCAGGCTCGGCTATCTGGTCGGAGGTCTGCACAGGTTCCGGCATGGTGATCTGTCGAGTGAAAGTAGTGAAGTCCGAGAGACGGAGCTTGAGCTTGACGGTGCGCGCCCATAGGCCTTTTCGCTCCAGGTCTCCGGCCACGTCGTGGCTGAGTCGGTTGACCAACTCCTCCAGGGCATCGGGGTCTCCGGTGTCGGTCACAAGCGTGGTCTCGGAGCTTACTGACTTGGAGCCTTGTCTGACCTCGACAGGCCGGTCGTCGATGCCCAGGGCCAGTTCTCGCATGTGAGGCCCGTTGCGCCCGAACCTCTGCCTCATCCACTCCTCGGATTGCAGGGCCAGCTCTCCGATGGTCTCGATTCCGTCGGCCTTCAGCCTTTCCTGAGTCTTGGGGCCGACCCCCCATATCCGCCCCACCTCCAGAGGAGCCAAGAACTCGCGTTCTGTGCCTGGAGCCACCACGGTCAGGCCGTCGGGTTTCTCCAGGTCCGAGGCTATCTTGGCAACCGACTTTGTGGTCGCGACGCCTACCGATATGGTCAGGCCAAGCTCGTCTTTCACCCGTCGCTTCAGGTATCGAGCGACGTCCTGAGATTCACGATGTGGGGTTACCCGCTCGCTCACGTCCAGGAAGGCTTCATCCAGGGATAGAGGTTCGACCACCGAGGCGATATCGTGGAAGATATCCATAACTTTGCGGGAGACCTCGCGGTAGCGTCCGAACCTGTTGCTGACCCGAATGAGGTGAGGGCATCGCTGCAGCGCCGTGCGCATGGGCATTGCGGAGCGCACGCCGAACTTCCGCGCCTCGTAGGAGGCCGAAGCCACGACACCCCGAACGTCGGGGCTCCCTCCAACCGCCACGGGCTTTCCCCGGAGGCTGGGGTCGTCCAACTGCTCCACCGAGGCGTAGAAGGCGTCGAAATCTGCGTGAAGAATGTGCCGCATTGGTCCTGTTCCCTGATGGCTCGACCACTGAATCCAGAATACGCCGCATCTCCATTTTACGATAGTTCTTCTGAGGTCTGTATTGCTTTCGACACAGCGCCGCTCGCGTCTCAAAAATTGCTCAAAACATGCCGTAAGGTTAGTTGACGCTTTCGTAAGAGATTGCTTACATTAGGTCTATGTTGGACCAAGCGCTGCGTGCGTTAGCTGAGCCGCGCCGCCGAGACATCCTGCTGCTGATTCAGCACACCGAGCGTCCCGCAGGGGAGATCGCGTCACATTTTGAGGTCACGAGACCGGCGATTTCTCAACACCTGGGTGTGCTGGTGAAGTCGGAGTTGGTGTCCGTGCGCCGTGATGGAACACGCCTGCTGTACAGGGCGCGGCCCGAAGGGCTGAAGGAGGTCATGGAATACCTGAACCGTTTCTGGGACCGTAGTTTGCAGAATCTGAAAGATGCCGCAGAAGCAGAGGAGAGACGCCGTGGTAACTCAGAGTGAGATGGTAGAGAAAGAGGTGCGCATATCGGCGCGCCCGGAAACCGTATTTAGTTACTTTATCGAGCCTGAAAAGATGCAGATATGGATGGGGCAGCAGGCGACACTGGACCCGCGCCCCGGCGGAACGTACCGCGTTGACATCAACGGCGAACACATTGCCGCCGGCGAGTATGTCGAGGTCGTGCCCCACACCCGTGTGGTGTTCACCTTCGGCTGGGAGGGCGGCGGCGCTCCGATACCTCCCGGTTCCACCAGGGTGGAGATCATCCTCACGCCTGACGGAGATGGGACGCTGGTGAATCTGCGTCACTTCGACCTGCCCACCGAAATGCAGGATGTCCATGCCGAAGGTTGGGACCACTACATGCCTCGCCTGGCCCTGGCGGCGGCGGGTCAAAACCCCGGCCCTGACTCCAACATGTCTTAGAATTAGCCCGATAATGAAGAAGGGGGAATCATGCCAAACCCAGTTGTGCACTTCGAAGTTCAATCTTCCGAGCCTGAGAAGAGCCAGAAGTTCTTTGCCGACCTGTTTGACTGGCATCTCGATGCCAATAACCCGATGAGCTACGGATTGGTGG
>JASLRP010000545.1 GCA_030743915.1 SAR202 cluster bacterium
CCTCGGTGGTCACGGGGTCAAGAGGAGGAAGAACGGTGTCTGTCTGGAACCTGAGCAAAATGTCAGATTCTTCATCGGGAGACGGGTAGCCGAGCTTGATCCTCAGCATGAATCGGTCTAGCTGGGCTTCGGGCAGGGGAAACGTGCCTTCCATTTCGATGGGATTTTGAGTTGCCAGCACCATGAACGGTTCCGATATGGGCCGTGTCACTCCGTCGATTGTGGCCTGACGTTCCCCCATCGCCTCCAGAAGCGCGGACTGCGTTCTGGGTGTTGCACGGTTGATCTCGTCGGCCAGTAGAATCTGACTGAATATCGGGCCTGCCCTGAACTCGAACTCTCCAACTTTCTGGTTGTAAAAGTTGACACCTAACACGTCGGTCGGCATCAGGTCAGGCGTGAATTGGATACGATTGAAGGTGCAGCCAAGAGACTGGGCCAAGGCCTTGGCCATGGTAGTTTTTCCGATCCCAGGCACGTCTTCGATCAGCACATGCCCCTTGCACAGCAAGGCGATAATCGCCAGGTCGATCACTTCATCTTTGCCGACGATGACATTCTGAACGCTGGCTCTCAGCTTGGCTGCCATGTCCTGGACGCGGTTTGCGTCAACTGCTTGCACCATGTTCCTCCGCATTGTTGTTTGGGCCGTGGGGGTCCAGCGAACTCAGATTCCGGCAGCCTGCTCCCCAGCGATCTTGCCAAACACCGACCCGTGCATGAGTCCAGCCGCTCTGAGACTGTTGTGGTAGAAGATGCCCCCCACAATTTCCCCGGCGGCGTACAGGCCTCCGATGGGTTTATCATCGTTATCCAGCACGCGGGAGTTGGTGTCTATCTTGAGTCCGCCGTAAGTATAGGTGATACCGCCTGTAACGGTAAACGCCACGAAGGGAGGTTTGTCCAGTCTGATAGCCCAGTTGGACTTGGGCGGCTCCAGGTCGGTCGTGCTTCGGCCATCCAATTCCCGTGGGCGGTACTCGCCGTCGTGGGCCTGCTCGTTGAAGGCATTCACAGTCGCCTCCAGTGTCGCCGAGTCGACGCCGAGTCGCTCAGCCAGTTGCCCAATCGAGTCAGCTTCCACTTTCTGAGAGCCACCATATCTGCCTTCAAGGTGCGGGATTGCCCTGGAGTCGAATATCTGGATCGCGACACCCTTTTCCTGAGTCAAAATCGCCTGCCCCATTGAGACAAAGGTCTGCTCGGCGAACCCCTCGCCTTCATCTACGAACCGTTGGCCGTTCAGGTTCACCATGATGCCCAACGTGTAAGACCTGCGGGGCATCTGGTCGGTCACCTGAACATCGCCGGTGGCTGGGGCGTCGACGTCGATGGGCGTTCCGTGGCAACCGTCCCACTGGCCGATGGGCTGCGCGCCGATGGTCATGGCCGCGCGATGTCCATCGCCCGTGTTGTGCCGTGAACCTCGGACCTTCGCCAACTCCCAACCGGGGCCGATGTGCTCGCCTCGCATCTCGGCGTTGGCCTCAAATCCTCCGCAGGCCAGAATGACGCCTTTCGATCCGATCTCGTAAGTCTCGCTCTTGTCTTTCGCGACGACTCCCGTCACCGAGCCAGACACGCCCTGTGTCAGGGTGACCATCTCGGTCTCATACAGCACCGTAACGCCGACTCGACGACATGCGGTCGTGAGCATCTCGATGAGGCCCGGCCCGGACTCCCACGCGGTCAATCCGACGGCATTCGGTATCACCGATGGAGCGCCAGCGACGGCGCTTATCCTGGAGTAGATGTCCCATCGCACGCCCTGAGCCGTCATCCAGTCGATAGTCGGGCGGGACTGAGCGATGAGGGTGTCCATCAGGTCGGCGCGAGTGTCGCCGTGGGTGACAGTCGTGAGGTGAGAGCGAAAATCATCCGCGGTATAAGGGGCCATCTCGATGCGTCCGGCCTCGTCATATGTCAGGTCCGGCAGCAGTGAGCGAAGATCGTCTATGCCTTGGTGAACGAAGCGAAACCCGCCTCCTGTGAAGGGGCAGTTACCGCCCTGCTCAGAGGGCGGAGCCTTCTCCAACACGACGACCGACGCGCCTTGCTCTCGCGCTGCCAACGCGGCGCACAATGCCGCGTTGCCTGCGCCCACGACTATCACGTCGAAATACGGTTTTTGAGATTCGGTCATGCAAACCAGCCCAGATGGAAAATTTCCGTACAGTATATCTGACGGCGTGGCTCTACACTAGCCGATGGCATTGCCGGACTTGGGCGTCGATTCCAGACCAATAAGTTTCTCCTCGAGTCCAGCCAGAAAAGCGACAATTGACTTCAAGTTGACACCACAGAACGCCAATCCTACAATTCTGGCATCAACTGAGATATCAGACATTCCGCTCCTGGAGGACACAGACATGGCGCAGGCGAAACTCCACACTGATCTATGTGACCTTCTTGGCATCGAGGCGCCCATATTTCTGGCAGGCATGGGAGGTGTCAGGTTCACTCCGCCGGAGCTTACTGCGGCTGTGTCTGAGGCCGGAGGTCTGGGCGTGTTCGGCGCCACGGGAGACGATCCCGAAGAGCTTCGCCGTCGAATTCGGGCCGTCCGGGAATTGACCGACAAGCCTTTCGGCGTTGACCTGCTGCTGCCCGTCGTCACCGGAAGCCTTGAGAGCGACGGGCAAGAGGTGCAACCCGAAGCGATTCGCGCGACTTTGAAACGCGAGTACCCCCGGCATTCCGAGTTCGTCGAATCCCTGATAGGCGAGTTCGGACTTGACGAGCACCGAACTCAGCGAGAGCTGGGACGTGGCGGGATCGCCTTGGCCCGAAAGCAGGTTGAGGTCATTCTCGAAGAAAAAGTGCCTGTGTTTGCCGCCGCGCTGGGCGACCCTGCGTGGCTGGTGCCAGATGCCCGAGAGGCGGGCACGAAGGTGATGGGGCTGGTCGGCAACGCCCGCAACGCCGCGAGGCAGGTCAAGGCCGGAGTCGACATCGTCGTGGCCCAGGGCACCGAGGCTGGAGGCCACACCGGACGCATCGCCACGATGCCGTTGGTTCCTCAGATCGTAGAAGCGGTCAAACCGCTGCCGGTGGTGGCCGCAGGTGGTATCGCCACCGGACGTGGCATGGCCGCCGCTCTGGCGCTTGGAGCGCAGGGCGTCTGGCTGGGCACCGCCTTTTTGACCGCCACCGAGTCCCAGATTTTCGACACACAAAAACAGGCAGTTCTTGGCGGAAGGTCTGAAGATTTCGTTATCAGCCGGTCATACACGGGCAAAACAGCCCGTCAGCACCGAAATCCCATCGTCCAGGCATGGGAGAACGCCGGACTGGACCCGTTGCCCATGCCCCTTCAAGGAATGCTGATGTCTGACCTGTCAGCGTCGGCAGAAAAGGCGGGCAGGCACGACCTGTTGTTCACGCCGGCGGGACAGGCGTCAGGTTTGCTGGACGAGCTAAGACCTGCCGCAGACATAATGGCAGATTTGGTGAACGAAGCGGTCTCGGTTCTGAACGATCTTCATACGCAGATATCAACCTCGTAGAATCGAGCGTCCTGACACCTGCTAACTTAACACTTGAGAATCAAAAACCTGGCCGTCCAGAGGGTGAACCTCTGGACGGCCAGGCTAACACGGCCTCCCCTTTTCCCTTCAGTTACTGTGAAAGCCAGTTTCCCGCGCTGACGGACCTGTAATCGCTCACAGGCGGGGAGTTTGTCAGCCAGAGATTGGCATTAGCGGCCGGGGCCTTCAAGGCCTGGGCGCCGCTATTCGTGGAAGCTGTTGTTGGAATTGTCGTCGGCTCAGGAATCACAGCGATCTCCGGAGCTTGTCTGTTGGCGCTTTGGATATCAGAAATTT
>JASLRP010000546.1 GCA_030743915.1 SAR202 cluster bacterium
GAGCGTCCTATAGTTTCGGAATTTCTGAGATTCACAACCTCTGAAAGTTCGCGGTTGGGGAATGTCAGATCGTTTTCTCGATTCCTGTCAAACACAACGATGGTGTCATTCACGCTGTAACCGATGACGGTCAGGATGGCGATGAGGAACATCGTCCCAACCTCCATTTCGATCAATACGCCCAGAATTGCGAATATTCCGATCACGATAATGGCGTCGTGCAGCAAGGCGATGATTGCCGCTGCTCCGTATCGGAACGGGCTGGGGACGTTTCGGAATGCCCACCACACGTAGATGAAAATGCCAACAGTAGCCGCCAAGACCGCATAGATCGCGTTCAGAATGGTCTCACTGGCAACCACCGGCGACACAAGGTCGAACGACAACTCTTGGGCGCCGTTGGGCGAAAGATTTTGTTCCGTGCCATTTAGAAGGGCCTCTCTCGCGGGGTCATCAAGTTCCTTGGTGCGGATGAAGAAGACCTGATCCTCCAATTGCTGCACCAGCGCGTCCTGGTGACCCAGACTTGCCAGTTCCTCACGAAGATCAGCTTGAGTCACAGGGTCCTGGAATTCCAGCGTCACTGTCGAACCGCCGGTGAAGTCGATGCCCGGCCTCAGGCCCGGCGCAATTGCGAGAAAAACAATCCCCGGCAGTATCACCAATACCGAGAATATGAAAAACCAGCCTCGAAGGCCCACGAAATTCAATGCCTAACTCCTCTGGGCGACAGCCGCCGCCGTCTGCTGTGGTATATCCGAGGCTCCTGAAGGCAGCCACCAACCAACTCGCCGGGTGAGTCGAGTCGTCGCCATGGCCCTCAGCAGAGTTCTGCTCACAGTGATGGCGGAGAACATCGAGATCAAAACACCAATCGCCAGTGTGACCGCAAAGCCCTGAACGATCGCGGCCCCGAGTTGGTCCGCGAACCAGAATAGTATTCCGCACGTTATCAGGGTCGAGACGTTGCCGTCTCTGATGGCTGGCCACGCCCGATCGAACCCGATGTTGATGGCGGAGAGCAGCGTCCTGCCTGATCTCAGTTCATCCTTCATCCGCTCGAATATCAGGATGTTGGCGTCCACCGCCATGCCGATCGACAGAATCGCCGCCGCCACTCCAGAGAGGGTCAGCGTCACGGGCATTATCTTGAACACTGCCAGAACCATCCCCGTGTAGATCATCAATGCAACCGATGCGATCACGCCCGGAAGCCGGTAGTACAGGGACATGAACACCAACACCAACCCCAGACCGATGAAACCTGCGACCACGCTTTTTTCCAGAGAGTCTTCTCCCAGGATGGCATCGACGTCGCGCTCCTGTATCAATTCGATTGGTATGGGGAGGCGGCCAGATTCCAGCAGGAGGGCAAGGTCGCGCACCCTTTCCACGGTGAAATTCTGACCGGATATGACTGCCGTGCCCGCCGTGATTGCGGTCTGGACGACCGGAGCGATCAACTCTTCTTCATCCAGGAAGATAGCGATCTGATCAGCCTGGCCAGTCGATTCCTGCTTGATAACTATATCGTTGGTCTGTTCGCCGAAAATCCGAGTCCCCCTGTCGTTGAACTCGATGTTAACAATCGGGGCGCCAGAAGCGTGATGCTGGCCTGGAAATGCCCGAGCCAAATCGTCACCGGTCAGCCCGATATCTTCGTCTGACTGGCCTATGATCTCAGTGAAGAACACTTTGGCATCGGGGCCGATTTGAGCTTGAGCTTCAAGAAGGGCCGGAGTCTCGCCCGTCTCCTGGTCGGCTGGATACGCAAATGCGTAAGTTGTCGACGTACCGAGTTGGACGATTGTCAAAGGCGATGCTTCGAATCGGAGTTGAGTCGCCCCTTCGATGGTTACGTCCAATCGGCTGGGGACTGGCGGTGTGTGGCCCTGGTCCAGCGCCGTTGTCGCAGTGAGGAACGAGGCCAACAGCCGATCGAAAACGGCCTGAAAATCTGCCGCACCCTGATCCGTGAAGTTGATCATCAAGACGAGAGGTTGCTCTTCGGCGGGGGTGGTTGTAGCCGTTGACACATCAGTCGATGTGGAAAGGTCTGGGAACAGGTCGGCAGACACGCTGGCGATGTCTTCCTGAGTCAATTCATTCAGTTCCAACGGCACATTGTTTGTTCGGCGTTTGAACTCCAGTCTGGCCGTTTCGCCAATCAGGCTCTTGGCTCTTCCCGGATTAGAAACGCCAGGAAGCTGGATGAGCAGTCTATCGTCACCCAGACGCTGGATTATCGGTTCGCCAAGACCGGAAGCGTTTACGCGACGCTCGATGGTGCGTTTCAAGGCCTCCATCTGGTCATCGGTAACCGTAATCACCTCTCCTGTTACCGGGTCGGTCAGCAATGCCCGATAGACCAGGTGGCTCCCTCCCTGGAGATCAAGACCAAGACTTAATCCAAGTGGCGTGCTAGTGGCGCCCCGTTCGAAATCGCCCAACTTGATCTCTTGAAATGAGAGGATCGCTGCGGTCAATGCCACAAGGACGACAATCACAATGACTGTTCTGCCGTATCTACGCACCGCCGCCCTCCGACTTCAAATATTGTGTAGCCAATCTAATTGCCTCTTCCGTTGTATTCACTTCACCCATCGCCTCGGCTTCCGCGATGGCGGAAAGCACTCGTCCGATCCAAGGGCCGGGCGAAATTCCAAATTCACGTATTATGTCGTTGCCGTCAAGAAGGAGCTGTGAAGATTCTCCCGTTGGTCTGGCTGATTGTTCGATATTTGGGCCGACTTCCAGGATATAACCGATCACCTTGCTGCCCCGGGCCATCTGTTCTCGGGTCAGGCTAGGGCCTCTAGCCGCTAGAAAGTCTGCCATGTTCAAGTACAGTGTGTCCAGCGCAACCTCGCCCACATCTCTGAAATATCGGTGGATTGCCCTTTTTGTGGGCATCTCGTTTCTGGCTGCCATCTGACGTGGCCGCAGGTGGTGCCGGATCATCGTCCCGACCATTCGGACACCTTTGCGTCCGAATCTCAGGCGACGAAGCACCGTCTTCGCCATATCTTCGCCAACTGCAGCGTGTTCAAAGAACCGCACTCTGCCCGACGGCTCAATAGATTTCGTCGCTGGTTTGCCTATGTCGTGAAGCAACCCTGTCAATTTTAGCAGAGTCAGGCGATTGTGCATGTCCGTGGCATCAGAGTTAAAGTATTCGGTCATGCCATCGAACCTGGGCATCATTTCCTGAACAATTCCGCCTTTGGTCTCGGGACCCAGCATTTCCTCAACGAACCCCACCGTCTCCACCAGATGGTTGAACACATCGTAGTAGTGATGCTCTTTCGGTTGAGTCACGTTTCTTGATGCGTCAATCTCCGGAATCAAGGCCGAGAGCAATCCGATATCATCCATGAGCCGCACTGAGTCACGAGCGCCCGTCGTCGCCATCGTGGCCAGCAACTCCTCCCTGATCCGCTCTGGGGATTCAGGGCCTATCAGAGTTAAATCCCGATGCATCAAGTCTTTAGTGTTCGGTTCGATTTCGAATCCCAATGAGCCTGCAAGCCGCACTGCCCTCATCAGTCGCACCGGGTCCTGTCGGAACACGTCGGGTTTCAGGGCTCGAATCGTCCGGGTTTGTAGATCTGCTCTGCCATTATGGGGGTCCAGCGCGGAATCGCCATGCAATTCTGCTTCGAGTGGGATGGCGATGGAGTTGACAGTGAAATCGCGTCGGGCCAGATCAGAATTGATATCACCATCCAGCCGGGCGACGTCGATAACAAACCCATCATCTCCGGTCTCGCTCCCGGCAGTTCCCACGATGCGAGCAACGTCCCGATCTGCGTCCAGAGAAACGAAACTGGCCCCAAGAGCGTCAGCAAGCTTTCGAGCCAACATGTGGGCATCGGCATTCACGGCAAGATCAATGTCTTTCGACGCGCGTCCCAACAGCGCGTCACGCACAAAACCACCAACCAAGAATGCCTCGACATTCTCAGCCGATATCAACTCGGCGACTGGGCCGAGTATAGATTGGTAACTCGATTTCACCGTGATCATTTCCAATGTATTAGTTAAAACGCTTGCCTGCCTTATGAAACGACTTTGTGCGGGTTTCGGATTCGCATGCGCTCAAGTCCAGGCGATGAAGGCCCAAGGCGTGACAACGACAGCGCGCCGGGGGGTTCCACCGGCGCGCATTGAACGTCGTCAGAATGTATCGAATTTGAGTTAGTTTACCTTCATAGACGCGGGTGTTTCTTTCATCTGGTCGGCAGAGTCTTGAGACCCGTTGTCTGGGCCAGCGGAGT
>JASLRP010000547.1 GCA_030743915.1 SAR202 cluster bacterium
CGTACCGAGGGTTCGAATCCCTCCCTCTCGCGTCAGTCCGCCAGGATATGCGTTGCGTTGGACGGCCACAACTGAACCGCCAGGAATTTTGGAATCCGGTCAACCCGCGGATCAATCGGCTGGACACTGCCGACCGTCTTGGCAGACCCGTCGTCCATCAGGAAGTTCAAATCCATTGGCCCCCTGCCTTCGGCACTGGGGAATTCATAGCGTGTCATCTGCCAACCACTACCGTCTTGAGGATCATCGTAGACGACCTCCCGTCCGCCGCCGGCACGATCCGGATGAGTCGTGTAACGAATGTTCTGATTCGAACTGATCTCATCATAATCACTGATCAGCACGCGATACTCCTTCCCCGCCATACCGGAAAACGTCAGCGGATTCCTCACCCTCAACATCCCGGGACTGCCATCATAATACTCCCAGCCAAACCACAGATTGTAGTTGGAGTATAGGCCATATGACGGCAACGGGACATCCAAATCCACGTTCACGCTAAGCGGGCAGTTCAGCGGGCTGTCCTCGGTCATCAGAAAGTAGTCGTAGAAGACATCACGATCGTCGCCGTCACAGCCGCACGCCAACTGCGACGGAGAAAAAGTTGAGTTGTCGTTGGCAACCGGACGATAGGGATAACACATGTCGAAGTCGATCATATAAGAGACAATAGACATATGAGACTGGTGCAGGTTGTTGAGGCAGACAATTAACTTCGTCTTGTAACGGGCGTAACTCAGGGCAGGCAACAATAATGACGCGAGAATGGCAATTATGGCAATTACCACCAGCAACTCAATCAGCGTAAAGTATCGAGTATTCCGCATCCATGTCCTCCGACTGCTCCTAGTATACTCCCTCCCTCTCCGCTAACCTTCACATACTGTCGGAATTGTGGCTGTGGCGACCCGACAAGAATAGCCGGTTTATCTCCGCCTTTCCTGCCGCGACATTGAGAAAAAGTCGGCGATCCAACGCCGTTCACCAGCAGCACACCTGATCGAGTCGCTGTTCCACGTTCGGCCACAGGGTCTCTTTTCGTGGACACGCAAAAAAAGGTTGCAATTTACGAGACAATTTTCTATACTGCTTCATAACTATACAAGGTGACAATGGGCGCTGGGCCGTTTTGCCCGGGTTCAATCGTTAGTTCGTGATAACGTGTCGAGTCAGACAAAAACATTGTGTAAGGAGTAAATCATGAGTGCAAAGCTGAATTCTCTGATGGCGTGTGCGGTGTTGGTGGCAACAGGATGGGCGCTGACGACCCACGCGGAATTGGTCAGCTTCGAGGCGAGCAACGGCTTCATCGAGGGCGAATACATAGGCGGCCAGGGACTGCCGGCTGGCGTGATCAAGAACTGGGAAGCCAGCGGGGCCAATCCTTCTATCAAGATTTGCGATTCGGACGGCTGTACCAATGACGTGAAACCCGACAACGTCCACGGCGACCAGATGGCGAGAGTCCAAACCGACAGCGGCGTGACCACGATCACGATCGAGCTCGAATCCACGAAGCGACGCAGCCTGACCTCGTTCTACTGGGCCTATCGCGGCACTGGTGTAAGCGCCTGCACCGATTTCTTTAGCGTCCCGTACAACACACAGAACGCGACCCTTGAGGTGGCCTACTACGACCTCAACGACAATGAACTGGGCACCCAGGTGTTCTGCGGCGGACTCGCCCAGGACTGGGGCCCCCTGATGACGCTCGCGGAGTGCTCTTTCTCGGACGTGCCGCTGTCGCGCGTGGTGATGGTCATGACGCCGCCGTCCGGCAGCTCGATGTTCTACCTGGAAAGTCTGCTGTTCGACGAGGTCCCGGTGACCATCGCCAGTACGACCACGATCAGCTTCGAGGAAAGCGAGGGCTTCCCGACGGCCACCAGTGCTTTCACCGGCCAAGGGGTGCCGGCCGCCCTGGTCAGCGCCTGGAACGTCACCGGCAACAATCCGTCTATCAAGGTGTGCGATTCGGACGGCTGTACCAATGACGTGCAACCCGACAACGTCGACGGCGCCCAGATAGCGAAGGTCGACACCGACAGCGGCGCGACCACGCTCGAGCTCGTCCTCGCAACCACGAAACAGCAATACCTGACCTCGTTCTACTGGGGCTATCGCGGCAGTGGTAACAGCGCCTGCCCCTCGGACGGGCTTGGCGCCACGAACGCGACCCTCGATGTGACCTACTACAATCTGTCGGGCGACGCCATCTGGACCGACACGTTCTGCGGCGGACTCAGCCCGAGCTGGAAACCCCTGCTCACGCTCGCGCAGGCCTCCGTCTCGGGCATTGCGCTGTCGAAAGTGCTGATGGTCATGACGCCGCCGTCCGGCGGCTCGACTTTCTACCTGGAAAGTCTCGAGCTGGTGGAGATAGGTTTTGACGCTGAGGGGGCGATCAACGATCTGCAGACCCAGATCGACAACATCTCTCTCACTCCCGGCCCACAAGGCCCGCAAGGTAAGGCCGGTTCGGATGGAGCCGCTGGAGCCGCTGGCGACACTGGTGCCGCTGGCGCTGATGGCGCTGATGGCGCTGATGGCGCTGATGGCGTTGCTGGCGCTGCTGGCGCTGCTGGCGCTGCTGGCGCCGCTGGTGCGGCCGGTGCGGATGCCCCGTGCACCGCGTGTGCCGACGTGGCCAGTGCCGCGGTTGCCATGGCCTGCATAGTGCTGGACGCCAACCCGGCGACCAATATTCAGGAGCTTCGGGATACCGCGGCGACCGTTGTTGATACGATGTTGATCAGCGCCAATATCTGCGAGGAGACTTGCGATGTCGCCGCTGAAATCAATACCGCCATCGATGCGAAACTGAATCCCTAGACGCAACGACAGACCCTATCTATCCCTTCAGACGCTGAGGCCCGCGAGACCCCCTTGCGGGCCTCAGCATTTCCGGACGCTG
>JASLRP010000548.1 GCA_030743915.1 SAR202 cluster bacterium
GCTCCCCGACGGGGAGCAACCTGAGATATCAGCCGATGAAGATTCGCCTGGAGAAGGAGACGAAACGACCGCCCAGGGGACATCTGCCTCCAGCAGGACGCCAACAGAGGTGGAATACACTGCGAAACAGGCAATGCGCACAAGAGCGTTTTGGCAGTTGGTCCTGGCGATGGGTGGAGGCCAGCTCATCATGTCTGCCACGGTCCACCAGATACCTGCTCTCACCAGTTTCGGAGTTTCCCGCACGATGGCCGGAATGGTGATACTGGCGATATCCATCGTTAGTCTGCTGGGCAGACTCGCCAGCGGAGTTGTGGGCGACAAGTGGGACAAACGTCACGTGATCGCGGCGGCTTTCCTGCTCCAATTCGTCGGCACGCTGTTTTTCGCGTACACAAGCAACAATTGGCATCTGGCGGGGTTTGTGGTGTTCTGGGGGATTGGATTCGGAGCGTCAATTCCAATCCGATTCTCGATGCTGGCAGACTATTTCGGGCGCCGACATTTCGGCACGATCATGGGTATCATGATGACCTTCAGCACCGTGTTCGGCGTCATTGGGCCGATCTTCGTGGGCTGGATGTTCGACGTGCGCGGGAATTACAGGGAACCGTATCTAATTCTTGCCGCGTCCATCGTGTTCACGATCCCATTGATTCTCACATTGAATCAACCAGGACAACCTGGCCAAAACAGGCTCCCGGTCAGACGCTGAACGCCGCGAAAGGGCCCGGGCGTTGGAGGATGAGGTCAAGTCTCTGTCCAGGCGTGATGGCACAGTAGGACTCCTGTCTACACCGGATGGTCGCGCCTGAAGGCAGGGCCACGACAAGCACCGTCTCGTCGCCTCGGAATTCCCGCGCCTGGACAACCATCGCGCCAGACTCGGATGCATCGATCCCAAAGTCGTCCGGGTGGATCACAACTTCGACTCCAGAGCCTTGAATTATACCGCTCGAATGGGTGTCGTAAGGGAGTATCCCTGCTTCGGTTTCGACCAAGCCACCGTCCAGCACAACGCCGTTGATAAAGTCACATGTCCCAGTCATCTGAGCGACTCGTCTGTTTGCCGGAAGATGATAGACAACCTCGGGCGCGTCAACCTGATTCAACTCGCCTTCGCTCATTATCGCGACTCGGTCCGCGATGGCAAATGCCTCGTCACGGTCGTGGGTCACCAGCACCGCAGCTGTATTGTTCGCCCGCAGAATCCCTTCGACATCGCGCCGGACATCCGACCGCATCCCAGCGTCGATATTGCTGAAGGGCTCGTCCAGCAACACTGCGAACGGTCGCGGAGCCATCGTGCGAGCCAGAGCGATTCGTTGCTGCTGGCCGCCAGACAGCTCAAAAGGATACCGGTCTTCTAGATTTTCGAGTCGCACCAGCGACATGACCTCGGCAACCCTGTCCTTTTTATCCGCATTGCTGAGGTTGTTGAGGCCGAAAGAGACGTTCTGGCGAACAGTCATATGCGGAAACAGCGCGTACTCTTGCACCACCATCCCTATGCCTCGTTTATCTGGAGGGGTTTGTCGCTGAGGGGTGGACGCGACATCTCCACGTATGAGAATCTGGCCTGAATTGGGCGCTTCAAGTCCAGCGATGAGTCTCAAGACCGTAGTTTTTCCGCATCCACTGGAACCCAGAATGGCAACGATTTCGCCCGGCGCCACATCGAATGAGACATCTCGCACCGCGACAAAATCTCCGAACGTTTTCGTGACTCCGAGGCACTGAAGGACGGCGTCGGTCACTCCCCGCTCCTGTCCCGGAGCATGAGAACTGCCAAAGGCGCCGACGACATGATGATCAGCATCAGCGCGGGCGCGGCAGCCTGAGCGAAGAACGCCTCAGACGAGGCCGACCAGATTCTGGAGGCCAACGTCGAGAATCCCAACGGGCCGAGGATCAGCGTCGCCGGAAGCTCTTTCATGGTCACGAGGAACACCAGCGCCCCGCCCATCAGAAGGCCTGATTTAGTCAGTGGAGCGGTTATTGACAGCATGACTCGCAGGCGGCCATGCCCCAGACAGCGTGCCGCCTCTTCGATTCTGGGGCTGACTTGCATCAATGAAGATCGTATGGAGCCAAGCGCCGCCGGCAAGAAAAGCACAACATACGCAAACACCAACAGCCAAACCGTCTGATACACCGGCTGCACGAGTCTCGAACCGAAAAACACCAGGGCCAAAGCCACCACTATTCCAGGCAGAGCGTAACCTGTGTGGCTCAAACGGTCGAAAAAACGAGACAGCCGGCCAGGATATCTGACGGCCATCGCCGCGACCGGCACAGCCAGCCCCGTGGCGGCCGCTGCTGCCAACAGTGACACGTACAGTGAGTTCCATGTCGCTGACCAGACGAGAGTCAGGGGCTCGCCTGCGGAGACCCCTTTGACCAGCCAATACCCAAGCACCGCTGTTGGCATGCCCAGAGCGGCAACTGCAACCGCGACGCAAAAACCGACGGCCGGCCATTTCCACCGCCCGAGGTTGACGGGTTTCGTGATTCTCGCTGAGCCGCTCCCTGTTCGATAGAATCGTCCTTTCGAAGCGACGAATCCGTCTCCCAATAAAATCAGAACCGCCAGCAGCACCAGCACCAGCGACAATACCGCGGCGATGCTCCGGTCAAACGCGGACTGATATTGTTGATATATCGCCCATGTGAACGTCTCATACCGCATCAACGACACTGCGCCAAAATCTGCCAGTGTGTAAAGCGCCACAAGCAGAGAGCCAGCCGCCATTGCGGGTCTCAGTTGCGGCAGAGTCATGCGGTACATGGCGCTCCAGGGGCCGTGCCCCAGTATTCGCGCAGACTCGTCCAACGAAGGATCGAGGTTCCGAAGCGCCGCCCTAACCGTCAGAAGAATATACGGGTAGCTGAGCAGAGTGAGGGTGATTGCCGCTCCGGGCAGGCCGTAAAATTCCGGCAGTTTGTCCACGCCGACTGGCGAGAGAATCTGTTGAACAAGGCCCTTGGGGCCCAGTGCAGATATGGCCAGAAACGCTCCGACGTACGACGGCACAACCAATGGCAGCGCGGTCAACACAGACAGCGTTCGGCGAAATGGCATATCTGTTCGAGTGGTCAACCAGGCCAACGGAGCGGCGATCATGAGGCTCGCTCCGGTGACTATCACCACCAGCAGGGCCGAGCGGCCAAGTATCTGGGCAGTCCTCATTCGAAACAGTAGTTCCCATGCCTCGGAGGAGGCGCCGAAACCTCGAATGATCAGGTATGCCAAAGGCAACGCCATCGCCAGACCAACAAACGCGGCAGGAATCAACACCATCAGTGGCGGAGATTCGATCTTGCCAAAAAACGGCGTTGACCGACGCAGGGAGAGATGCTGGGTTGGATTAAACTGCAAATGAAGGCCTTACGGGATGATTCCCAGATCGCGTAGCAAAGACTGTGTTCCGGCGACGTCAGCCAGATCTGCGACGTCGATGTCCGGCCCGTTCAATCCCGCTATCGGCGGAAGAAGGCGATGAGTGTTGACGCCCTCGACCAACGGATACTCGAACGTCTGACTTGCGAAATACTGCTGGGCAACGGTTGACACCATGAACCGCAAGAATTTCTCAGCGTTCTCACGATTGTCCGCTTCGTTCAATATCCCTGCCCCAGATACCATCACCAGACTGCCCGGTCCGGCGTCTCGCATGAAGTGGTTCCGCGCCGCGAAGTCCTCGCCGTCTTCCTGAATGAACCGATGCAGGTAGTAATGGTTTACCAATCCCACATCGATTTCCCCTGCGGCGGTGGCGGCCACAATCGGAGTGTTCTTCGGGTACTCTTTTGGATCGTTGGATTTCAGGTCGGCCATAAAATCTCGCGTTGCTTGTTCACCCCAAGCCGAACGCATGGCCGTGACCATAGTCTGGAAAGACGCATTGGCCGGCGCCCAGCCAACTCGACCCTTCCATTGTGGGTCTGCCAAATCTCTGAGATCGGATGGCAGGTCAGCTTCAGAGACTTTGTCTCGATTGTAAACAACTACTCTCGCCCTGCCGGATATCCCAACCCATGCGGCTCCGGTTGATGCCCGCGCCCAATCCGGCACAGCAGAGATAATGTCCTGGGGAAGTTGCGAGAGCATATTCGCCACGGCTCCCAGCCCGCCTGGGTCCTGAGCGAAGAAGACGTCCGCAGGCGTATTGTTCCCTTCTTCGCGCAGCGTGGCGGCCAACTCTGCCGTGCCGCCATATTTGACCTGGACGTCGATCCCAGATGCCTCGCCGAACTGCTCAATTATCGGCCCCACCAGAGACTCACTCCGCCCGGAGTAAACGACAAGCGATCCTGCAGAGGCCTGGGCTACGTCATCGTCACTCGAACTACAAGCGGTCAATGAGATCAACGCCAACCCAATGGCAAACACAATGGCAATTCTGGGGTTCAATTTCTGGAACATTCTTGACGACGACACGGGGAATCGCATTTTTGGTCAGACCACTCATATTTCAAAATTCGTGCTGGCTAATTGTCAAACTTAGTATGCACTAAGTTTCTAAGTGTGTCAATACTAATTCTGAAAAGTAGTCTGGTCTGATTTGTGAGTTCAGCCAACACGAATGATCCAGGTAAGTAGATACTGACTTCAAGCGTCCTGATCACAATATTGCGAAACGTGTCAGGCAGGAATACAATTCCTCATGCCAACGTGAAACTGGCACAAGTGGTTACACCAGGGAACACTCAGGAGGTCTCGATTTGCTCAAGCAGTTCATGGTTAATGAAGAAGACGCCATCATGGTCCAGGAAGCCCCTCTCCGGGAGACCGTGATAACTGTTTTCAAAAAAATGGGCGTCAATGACGCTGACAGCGCGCTGGCGGCCGACGTTCTGGTTACGGCGGACATGCGGGGAGTCGAGACTCACGGAGTGTCGAATATGCTTCGTGGTTACATTGCAGGGTACGGCAATGGGACGCTGAACCCCAACCCTGACTGGAAGATCGTCAGGGAGACCGGCGCGACAGCTAACATCGACTGTGACGCCGGTCTGGGCATCATTGTCGCTCCCAAGGCAATGGAAATCGCCATAGAGAAAGCCAAGAACACCGGTGTGGGCATGGTGACAATGAGAAACGCCCGACACATGGGAATGGCTTCGTACCACGCAATGATGGCCTTGGAACACGATATGATCGGTGTTTCGATGACCTCCTGCCCTCCTGGGGTGCTTCCGACATTCGGAGCAGAGCCTCGTCTGGGAACAAATCCGATTGCTCTCGCAGCGCCAGCCGACAAAGAACCTCCTTTTGTGTTCGACGCGGCCATGAGCGCCGTGGCGGGTAACAAACTGGGTCTCGCGCGTCGATTGGACAGCAAGCTGCTTCCCGGATGGGTGGCCAACGCCGAGGGCGAACCCATCATGGAGGAGACTGATCCGCCGGCCCCAGGTTATGAAGGGCCGGCGTCGGGATACCTGCTTCCGGTGGGCGGCACTCGAGAGCTGGGCTCCCACAAGGGATACGGCCTTATGGCCATTGTGGACATTCTCGGCGGGATTCTGTCAGGTGGGGGATACGGGGCCAATCCTGGACGTCCAAACTTCGGTCACATGGTCGCCGCCTAGAGCGTTGAAGCGTTCATGGACACCGCCGAATTCAAGAGCACCATGGACGAATGGCTCACGATGCTTCGAACGACGAAACCGGCTCCGGGTCACGACCGCGTTCTGTTCCCTGGCCTGCCGGAGTCCGAGGAAGTCGAAAAACGCGCGGTCCACGGAATCCCCTTCCACCCCGAGGTGATCGAGTGGTTCCAGGACATCTGCGGAGAACTGTCAATTCCTTACCTCTTGAGTTAACGGGACCGTCAGAGCTAAGTCTCTGATTCAGTTGCTCCTCATGACACAAAACGCCGCGTCTCGATGATGCGGCGTTTTGTGTTCCCCGGTCAGATGTCGAAATCAGGATTCAGGATTCAGGGCGGTTTCAAGTCCGAGCTTCCAAGCATTTTCGATGGTGGACAGCGGAGCGTTCAGCAAATCACCGACCGTCAACGACTCTCCTCCAACCGCTCCAATTTCCAGCCAGATAACATTTTCATCGGCGCATATTTGCGACAGCATACCCATTTGGTCACGAGACACTGAGACAACAATCCGTGACTGTTTCTCTCCGAAAAGCGCAGCGTCCCACCTGCCTGAAATATCAGCATCGACCGTCATTCCGATGCCGCCTGCGATACAGCTTTCTGCCAGGGTGACCAACAACCCACCGTCTGAGCAATCGTGGGCCGAATTAGCGATTCCATCACGAATCAAACGCCTGCACGCCTGCTGAACACGGACTTCCAATGACAAGTCTATTTCTGGAGTCCCGGCCACCATGCCGTGGACCATATCCAGGTATTCGCTGCCGGCGAAGCTGCTGACCCCGGCGGCCAGCGAATCGCATCCTAGCAACACAACAACGTCCCCAGAATTCTGGAACCCGATGCTTGCTCGCTTCGACACGTCATCCATCAATCCCAGCGCTCCGATGACCGGAGTTGGATATATTGCGGCGCTTCGGGATTCGTTGTACAGGCTGACATTGCCACTTATCACAGGAGCGTTGAAAGCTCGACTTGCGTCGGCCAGTCCTCTGATGCAATTCTCCAACTGGTAGTAAATCTCAGGTTTTTCAGGGTTCCCAAAATTCAGGCAGTCGGTCAGCGCAATCGGCTCTGCGCCAACACAGGCCAGGTTGCGACACGCTTCCGCGACGATCATCAACCCGCCAACGTAAGGGTCCAGATAGCAATTCCTGCCGTTTCCGTCTGTCGTAAGAGCAAGTCCTTTCTGGGTGCCCTTCACTCTCAGCACCGCAGCATCACCCCCCGGAGCAATCACAGTGTTGGTTTGCACCAGGTGGTCGTACTGTCGGTAAACCCACTCTTTGCTAGCGATATTCGGAGTCGCCAGAAGCGTCATCAGGATGGATTCTGGAGATTGTGAAGGCAATGGAATAGCTGACAGATCGACACTTTGCAATTCGTCGATCCATTCCGGTTTGACTCCGTCGAGTCTGTATAACGGGGCGTCAGTGAGCAGTTGCACGGGCGCGCTGCCTGCCGGTTGGCCTCCGTCAAGGATGTTGGCGTTGCCGTCCTCGGTGACGTGTCCGATGATGTCCGAGCGCAAATCCCAGCGGTCGAATATGCGAGTTACCTCCGCTTCGTGGCCCTGACGCACGACGATCAGCATCCGCTCCTGAGACTCGGACAGCATCACCTCGTAAGGGGCCATGCCTGTCTCTCGCCTAGGAACCTTCGCGACGTCGATCTCCAGTCCGCTGTTTGAGTTGGACGCCGCCTCTATGCTGGCGCTGGTGAGACCAGCCGCGCCCAGATCTTGAATACCGACCACATACTCGTTCTGGGCGGCTTCGAGGCACGCCTCGATCAACACTTTCTCCAGAAAGGGGTTGCCGACTTGAACGGTTGGCCGAAGTTCGCGGTCGTCCTCGAAAGTTCGGGAGGCCAATCCAGAGGCGCCGTGGATGCCGTCCCGGCCAGTGTCCGCGCCCACAAGCATCAGGATGTTGCCCGCTCCGCCCGCGGTGGCCCTCCTCAAATCCTCGTGGCGCAAAATGCCGACACACATGGCGTTCACGAGGGGATTTCCGGAATAAGAGTCGTTGAAAACGATCTCGCCCCCCACGTCGGGCACGCCGATGCAGTTGCCATATCCAGAAATCCCAGCGACGACGCCCTCGAACAGATGTCGATTGTTGGCCTCGGTAAGGGGGCCGAATCTCAAAGAGTTCAGCAAGGCGATCGGACGAGCGCCCATCGCGAATATGTCCCGAACGATGCCGCCAACGCCCGTGGCGGCCCCTTCGTAAGGTTCGATGGCCGAGGGGTGATTGTGAGATTCGATCTTCATGACGATGGCGAGGCCATCACCTATATCGACAACTCCGGCATTTTCCGCGCCGGGAGTCACCATCAGCCTCGGGTTGTCAGAGGCAAACATCCCAAGGAGGGGCTTCGAGTGCTGATAACCGCAATGCTCACTCCAAAGAGACCCGAACAGGCCAAGCTCGAGGTCGTTAGGTTCCCTGCCGAGCCGCTCAACAATGGCCTCGTACTCGGCTTCGGAAAGGGCCAGATCATCCAGGGCTTGTTTAGAGACAGGCATAATTCATCATCCACAATTCACTGATTACCCAACGTTACAAGCGCCACACCGCCAACGACCATGATAGCGCCCATCACCGTGCGAATCGTCACTTTCTCTAATCGTTGGAGAAAAAAGTGCGTCAACGCGATCGACACAAGCGGACTCACTCCAACTAGGGGAGCGACCAGAACCACCGGCGCCTCGCCCAGCGCCAGGAACCAGAATGACACCCCCCAAGCAGAGGCGAGTCCTGCGAGAGCCAACATTATCCAGGCCTGCGACAATCCGCGACGGAGATCGGATCGCACATCGTTGAAAAACAGTACGGCCACCATTGCCATTCCCAGGGACATGGAAAAGGCGGTCGCCACAAGAGGCGGTGCGTACTCGCCAACGATTTTTCGACCCACCAGCGCGACGGAGCCATAACAGGCCGCCGAGCCTATTGACGCGGCGTATCCCAACATCAGTCGCTTTTTTGGGTTTTGTACGGAAATCATCGCTGGCTCAGGATCAGGACCAGTCCGCCAATAATGGACAACGTTCCCAAAGCGATCATAGTGTTGATTGACTCGCCGCCGATTGATATGGCGAGGACCGTCGCGAACAATGGTGAAGATCCAACGATAGGCGCCGATTTAGAAACTCCAGCCAAGCTTACGCCAGTGAAATTCAACAGCCGGCCAAGAGGGAAATTTATGAACGCAGAGAGCAGGAACCAAAGGAACGCCACGCCAGCGAGTTCGAAAATGGCATCAGCATGGAAAACGATCGCTGCGGTCATTGTGATTGCCGACCCGACGACTAAAGAGACAAGAGTTCCGGTGGTCACTTTGATGTCTTGAAGGCCAACTCTGGCGAAAACAGCCGCCACCCCAAATCCGAAGGCAGCGGATAACCCGAGCAAGACTCCTAGCATGCCTCTCCAGCGCCTGCCGTGGCCATGTTCGATCTGGTGGATATCGAATCAATGATCGACTGAAAGATCACCGCGCCATCTTCGCCGCCCATCAGCGGTTCGCAGCACCGCTCGGGGTGCGGCATCATCCCCAGCACGTTGCCCGCTGCGTTAACAATTCCCGCGATGTTGTTCATGGACCCGTTGGGGTTTGATTGCTTGGTCGTGGTTGCGTCAGGCTCGCAGTAGCGAAAGACTACCTGATTGTTGGCTTCCAGATGCGCCAACGTCATACTGTCCGCAAAGTAGTTGCCCTCTGCATGAGAGATCGGCACTTTCAGGACATCGCCGAACTGGGCCATTCGAGAGAATTTCGTGTCCGCATTGTCAACTCTGAGGTTCACCCACTGACATCGAAATTGAAGATGATCGTTGCGCATGAGAACGCCAGGCAGCAGGCCAGCTTCGCACAGCACCTGGAATCCATTGCAAATTCCGAAAACCAGCCCGCCGGCATCGGCAAACTCCTTGACCGCCTCCATCACCGGAGAGAATCTGGCAATGGCGCCCGCGCGCAGATAGTCACCGTAGGAAAATCCACCCGGGAGGATCACGCAGTCGAACTTCGACAGGTCCGTGTCGCGATGCCAGACATACTCAGCTTGCTGTCCCAACACGTCAGTGACGGCGCTGTGACAATCGGTGTCGCTCCATGTTCCGGGAAACACCACGATGCCGAAATTCAATTTTGCGACCTCCAACTCAGTGGAAATTGACAGTCTTTGGACGTTACCCAGACAGCCCCCTGAGAACTTCCATGACCATCTTGCTAACCTCTTGCCCATCCGCTTTGCCCCGCACAAGGGGCATGAGCTTGGGCATCACGCTCTTCATGTCGCCCGGCCCTGCGGCCCCAACCTCCTGCACTACCTGGTTGACCAGTTCGGATATCTCGTCGGTGGTCAGTTGTTGGGGCAAGTAATCCATAATGATTGCGAGTTCGGCGCGTTCCTGCTCCGCAAGATCATCTCGTTTGGCGTCGTCATACGCCTGGATGCTGTCACGTCGCTGCTGGGCCTGCGCCGTCAACACTTGCAGGACTCCGGCCTCGTCCAATTCGGATTTTTTCGCGATTTCTTTGTTGTGTATCTCTGATTTGACATATCGAATCACGGTGCGTTTCAGCGTGTCGCGATCTCGCATCGCCTGTTTGAGGTCATCGTCGAGTCTGGATTTCATTGTCATGATAGATTCCCCACTTCGCCCGGCGCCAATTCTGGTCGGGACACTTCGATTACAATCGCTCAATGGCATCCTGGATTGA
>JASLRP010000549.1 GCA_030743915.1 SAR202 cluster bacterium
CTTACCGCCTCGCGGCCTCGAAGAAAGTAATCATAGGCCTCCGGATTCCTCGGTCGCCGGTGAATGAGGTCCGCCGGTTCCGCCACAGTCATTTTTGTCGCGAAGGCGGCGACGATCCGCCGGGTGACTTCGTCCTGAACCTCGAAGATGTTGGCGAGGTCGCGGTCATAGCGTTCGGCCCAGACATGCCGACCCGTTTGGCCGTCGATCAGCTGGGCGGTAATTCGCACTCGGTTGCCGACCTTGCGCACGCTGCCCTCGAGCACATGACGAACCCCGAGTTGCCGACTCACCTCCTGGACGGTCGCCGCGGAGTCCCTGTAGGCGAATGTGGAGTTGCGCGCGATCACGAACAGCCCCGCCATCTTCGAAAGATCAGTGATGATGTCCTCGGTGAGGCCGTCCGAAAAATAGGCTTGCTCGGGATCGCCGCTCATGTTGGTGAAGGGAAGAACGGCGATCGAGGGCTTATCGGGCAGCGCAAGCGCTTGGGCAGAGATTGGCGCCTTCTTTTCAGCGATGACCTGAAAGGCCCGCACCGGGCGGGCGATGTTCTTGACTTCGTGTTCGCCGATGCCCTGGAAGCCGAGATTGGTCTTGCCCTCGACCTGCATGTGAGCGGACTCCGAAACGCAGATGCCGCCGGGTTCGGCCAAGCCCTCCAGGCGCGCCGCGACGTTGACGCCATCGCCGTAAATGGTGCCGTCGTCTTGCTCGACCACGTCACCCAGGTTGATGCCGATACGAAACAGCATTCGACTGTCGGCGGGCAGGTCCTCGCTTCGGGCGCCAAGCTCGCTCTGGACCTCATGGGCGCACGCGACTGCCTCGACAATGCTGTCAAACACCGACAGAACGCTGTCGCCGGCCGTGTCCACCACGCGCCCACGATGGAACTCGATCCGGTCACGGAATATGGCGCGGCACTCGTTCAACGCCGTGATCGTGGCATCTTCGTCTTGCCCCATCAGCCGGCTATAGCCGGCCACGTCGGCGCTCAGGATCGCCGCCAGCCTGCGCCTGCGATCGTCCGGGTTGTTCACAGTGTAAACCCCGCACCAATTGCCGTGGTTGCGCCGGGTCGAATGCTACGACTCATCCACACGGCCCTCAAGGCTGTCGGTCAATCAAGGCTCGTGGCAAAGCCGGCCAGAACCGGCTCCGGGTCAAGAGCGTCGGTCAACGGCGCGGGCGGGGAGTCCGGTTCCTGGGGTCGAGCGGCGGTGATCCAGGGTGGCCTCGAATGAGTGCTTCGTGCCAGGAGCAGAAGTGGCGAACATCGCCGATTCTTGGATGAACTGCCCACTATGTCCAGTCGAGGTCATCGTAATCTGTGAATCAGTCGCGCTCTCGCGATTTTTTGAACCAAGCATCCTCCTCGGCGAAACGGGCGGCGCTCCAACTGAGCGCAGCTTTCAGCCCGTTTCTTTCCCGGATCTTGTTGAACTCATCGATCTCGGGCGAGGAGTCCGCGCTCGCGAGCGCGATGGCTTCGAGCTCCATCGAACGCTCAATTACCTGACGAACCCCCATCAACTCGTAGGACATGTTGATGAGCTTCTTATTGTACTCGACAGTGGCGGCGGGGAGTTTGGCGATGGTCAGCGCCTGGCGTTCCACCGCTGCGTCCAGTTCCTCGATCGGCACCACCTCGTTCACGAGGTCCAGCCGCTTGGCCTCGGCTGCATCGATCAGGTTCCCGGTATAGAGGAGCTCGCGCGCCTTTGTCATGCCGACCACCCACGGCCACACGGCCGGGATGTAGGGGCCGCCGGTTCGGATCTCAGGTGCGCCGAAACTTGCATCTTCCGAACAGATCCGCAGATCGCAGAAAGTTGCTGTGGCGAGGCCCCCAGCAATACAAAATCCGTGTATCTGAGCAATGATGGGCTTCGGGTTGTTCCAAAACACATCCCACCAGGCCGAAGCGCTGAATGTCTTGCCCTTGAGGAACTGAGCCCGCCACTCGCCCGCATTGTTGTTCAGTCCGGCCGTGATGTCGAAGCCGGCGCTGAACGCACGCCCGGCTGCTTTAAGCACAATCACCCTGATCTCCTCGTCCGCCCAACCCGCATCCTCCAGAGCCTCTCGAACTTCGATCTGAAGGTCGTCTGACAGGGCGTTCAGCTTGTCGGGCCGGTTCAGGGTGACATAGGCGATCGGCCCGCGCTTCTCGTAAATGATGTTCTCGTAGCTCATCCTTGTTCTCCTAACCCTCGTTCAAACCAATTCCAGCGTAGGTGGTCGCCAAGAGTTTGTTTGAGCGCCGTTGTATTTCTATCCATCATGAATGACAGAGGTAAGTCTAACCTGACACCGATGTCGACGTATCGTTGGGGTCAATAGCGACGAATCGCCGCACCGACCAAAACGTCTGCTGCCAAGGATCGAGCAGCCGTGCTCCAGGGTGGCCTCGAATGCGGGCTTCGTGCCGATATTGTTGACAAAGTCCGTAAGATCGAAATCGCGCTATATTAGTACGTAAAAGTGCTATAGTACTCAATAATGTGTCAATAAACTATCCGCGACAGCAACATAATTTCTTTCTCGCTCGGCTCTCCGACTTTGTCAACAGTATCTGCCAATAAGAGACATTTGGCACCCGCCGATGACACCAACCGTCGCGCGATGTCTTGCGCCCAGGCTCGTCACTCAGCGAGACTTGCCTTCTGGACGCGTTGTCGCCGAGTGGTCGGGAGCTGGTCACACTGTCAGAGGAGCACCAACTCATTCTGGTCTGTGTGTTCAAACATTTTTCCGTATATATCGACCATCGTCGTTTCGGAATAGGACAGCTTGCCGTTTCCAACGACGACCTCTTGTCTGAACTCCGTGGTGGATGCGTTCTCTTGCATGAAGGGTGACTGGATGATCTTCCAGCTATTGTCATCAATCTTCGCTCCGACTTTCATGATTGTACGGCCGTCCGCGTCTTTTTCCCCCGCATATATGCCACCCGCGAGTACGCAGACCGCACGTGGAATGACCAGGGAGTGCATGACTGTTTGCGCTTCCCGGTCCCACATCCAGTATCCGGTTTCATCGTGAAAGACTTCGCCGTCTGACTTGCGCTGAACGACCTGGCGATAGTGAACGGCCGCGAGATTTTGTGACTCCGCATTCGTTACACCGCCCACCGCCGAATAGGTAATAGTTTCAAAGTATGGATTCGTTTCCGCGCCGTCCGGTTCGGGTGCCACATCAACACCATCTTTTCCCTTCCACACTCCGATCAGGTCCTTTAGGGGACCAAAATCCATATCATTCATTTCACTCATATGAACCTCGCAGTTGCTTTTTCGGATACATGGATCGGAAGCGATAGCCCTCAACGAGCGTCTATTGGATTGATCCTACTCAGGCCGATACGCTGCACCATGATTCAGATTAATCTGTCCCCCACAGGAAACAAGTTTGGGTAGCGAGAACCGCTCGGAGAGTGAGACATGGCGCATTGGTGGCTGTATTGGTCACATAATATTTGCCATCAAGCCCCAGCGCCATCGAGTGCGGCGCGTTTCGTTTGTAACTGGCAAGACTATCGATCTCACCCGTTGTCGAGCCAGGTACGCGAAAGCGATTGCCGTTTCCAGTCTGGGAGATGTATTCCGATTTTCCGGTCTTGGTGTCGGTAACCGTAAAGTGGGAATT
>JASLRP010000550.1 GCA_030743915.1 SAR202 cluster bacterium
AATGAATTCAATGACGGTCACGATACTGTCGAGTGGATCGGGCATCAAGAATGGTGCGACGGTAACGTTGGCATGGTTGGAGGTTCGTACGTTGGAAACGTGCAGTGGCAGGCGGCGGCTATGGGCAGCGAATTTTTGAAGGCTATCGTCCCCCGTGTGATTGGAAACAATCTTTATGAGGCGCCTCACTACCAGTCCGGAGCTTTTCAACTGAATTGGAGCGCTACCTGGAGCTTCCGAATGGCAGGACGCACCGCTCAGGACATCGATATATACAACTGGGATCAGGTATTCTCAACATTGCCGTTGAAAGAACTCCCGAATCAAGGGGGAAAGGATATCTTCTACTGGGATGAATGGATTAGCCATCCTGACTACGATGAGTATTGGAAGGCCCTCGCCAATGACGAGAGATACGAGGACATCGAAGTCCCAGTGATGCAGATAGGGGGATGGTACGATTTTTTTACCGCTGGCACGTTCCACAATTTCGTCGGGATGCGCGAACGGGGAGGGTCAAGCTTGGCGCGCAACAACCAACGCGCTATCGTTGGACCGTGGATCCACGCCGCCAGCACGCTAACACATGCTGGCGATGTTGACTTTGGCAGAGCATCGGTCTTGGACCTGGAGCAACAAGAACTGCGATGGTTCGATCATTGGTTGAAAGGAATTGACAATGGCGCCGATGAGGATACGCCCCTTCACATATTTGTGATGGGCATTAACCAATGGCGCGATGAAAACGAGTGGCCGCTAGCCAGAACACGATTCACCCCATACTACCTCCACAGCAAGGGTCAGGCTAACTCTCTTCTCGGCGACGGCACGCTGTCAAGTGACCTGCCAGCCGACGAACCCAATGACGAATACGTATATAATCCAGCGTTCCCAACACCCACCAGAGGGGGCTGCAACTGCTGCAATCCTGAGATAGTTGACTGGGGAGCCTTTGACCAACGGCCTGTTGAGTTTAGAAACGATGTGCTTGTGTACACATCCGAGCCATTATTAGAGGACCTTGAGGTAACGGGTCCGGTAGTTGCCACGATATACGCCAACACTGACGTCACGGATACCGATTTTACCGTCAAACTGGTAGATGTGGACCCAAATGGGTTTGCGGTGAATTTGTGCGACGGCATAATCCGAGGGAGGTACAGAAAATCGACGTCAACCCAGTCACTGTTGGAGCCAGGAGTGGTGTACGAGTTCACCGTGGATCTTTGGCCCACCAGTAATGTGTTCCTGACGGGGCACCAAATCCGCGTGGACATTTCGAGTTCTAACTTTCCCAGATTTGATCGCAACCCCAACACTGGTGGAACGTTCGGAGAGGATTCGGAGATCCAGATTGCGCATCAGAGTGTGTTCCATGATGGATTGTATCCCTCTCACATACTCCTGCCTGTCATTCCACGAACTTAGCGAGAACAGTAGCGTGTTTAACTGCGTTCCAGAGCGTCCGTACAATCCTCATCGTCAAGGGACGCAGGTTCTATGGTCACTTATGCTTCGATACTGGAAATGTCTGATGATTTCATGCTATCAGCCGATTTGCCATACGATTGTGGAGCGCGCGGCCCCGACGATACGTGCCGCAAGCGATTGAAAGAGGTGGGCTATGCAGATGGACAATAAGGTCGTAATGGTAACAGGCGGGGCTGGCGGTCTTGGTGAGGGCATCGCGAAGGTTCTGGCTCAGCGTGGCGCAGACGTCGCAGTGTGTGACATCGATCTCGATGGCGCCAGGGTGATCGCAAACGATCTTGCCCAGCGCGGTCGCAAGGCCAGAGCTTACTGGATGGACGTTACCAATAGGGCGCGCCTTCAAGAAACTGTTGATGCGATCCTGGCAGATTTCGGTCGTATTGACGTCCTGGTCAACGTCGCGGGTGTCATCGCTGCGGCTGGATTCGAAGACACCGTCACGTCCCGGGAAGCGGACTGGGATGTGACCTTCACCGTCAACGTGAAGGGCACGGTTCTGGCATCGGAGGTCGTAGCTGAGCATATGATTGGGAGGGGCGCCGGCAAGATCGTCAACATCGCTTCCCACGCTGGACGGGGCGGAGGAGCGGGAGGAGGCGCTTACGGCGCTTCGAAGGCTGCGGTTATTCACCTCACCCAGTCTTTCGCATTGCAATTGGCTCCCCATAATATCAACGTCAATGTCGTCTGTCCGGGCACGATCTGGACACCCATGTGGGAGCGAATAGCAGAACGCAACCGACGCAATGACCCCCAGAAAGCGGATCTTACCGGCCGCCAGATATTCGATCAGGCCATTCTGGAGCGATGTCCGCTTCAGCGCGAGCAGACGCCTGAAGACATCGGGAAAGCCGTGGCATTCTTTGCATCGGACGATGCTTTCAATATCACGGGACAGTCCCTCAACGTCAACGGCGGCACACGGATGAACTGACGGAAGAAGCGATGGCCGACGATGACATCGATGGCGATTGCTGCCCCTGGCTACGGTGCCCTTACCGGCTTGAGGCGACTGTAGGCGATGAACCTGAGAGATGTTGACCAGGTATTGATTATGAGGAATACACCATGACCGCTTCGATCCCAAAGGTACTGTTGGTCTGTAATCAACGCACCCGCGATCAATTCCTCGCGCCATCGGACCTTGAACGCCTCTCGACCTTTGCGACCTGGGATTGGCTACATCTGGAGGGAGGCGAGGCGTTTGCCCCAAACGATGCCCCGTCTGCGATCCGGCAATTGGCGGATAGGGTTGGCGACTTCGATAGCATCGTGGTCTGCCACGGATCCCCCACCGTCAGCGCCGATATGATGGACCGGGCGCCGAATCTGAGAGTGGTTGGCGAATTGGAGGGAGACAGGTTCGCATATCGCATAGACGTCGAGGCCGCGTGGAAGCGCGGCATTCGAACCGTGGATACGACGAACGGCTCCTCCTACCCTGTCGCTGAATGGGCGCTGGCGATGATCCTGGTCTCGCTCCGTAATGCCGGAGCATATTTCAGGCGCATCATAGCGGGCGACACCAGCCGGCCTCCTGAAAGCGATTTTGGATACATGCATGGAGAGCTTACTGGAAAACGCGTCGGGCTCATCGGCTGCGGCCACATCGGGCGCCTGCTGATCAAGTTCTTGCGACCTTTCGAGGCCGACATTCGGGTGTACGATCCCTACCTGTCCAGCGAATTGCCGGATGCTCTTGGTTTCGTGAAAACCTCCCTTGAGACAATCCTTTCTGAGTCCGACGTCATCACGTGCCTGGCGCCCCTCACTCCCGCAACCCAGGGAATGATAGGCCAGCGCGAGCTGGAAATGATACCTCCTAACTCGGTGTTCGTGAACGTGTCACGCGGAGCGATTGTCGACAGCGATGCGCTGATCGCCAGGCTGAAGCGAGGTGACATCGTCGCGGGGTTGGACGTGTTCGATCCCGAGCCTATCCCGTCAGATAGTGAGATTATCGGGCTTCCGAACGTCTTCCTGACTCCGCACATCGCGGGCGTTACTGCGTCGAGTTATCCGCGCTTCTTCACGCTGATGGTGGATGAGTTGGAGAGGTTTTTCAAGGGATACGATCCGCTCTACGAGTTGAGTCCACGATCGCTGGCAAACCGGAGGGGCTCAGCAGAGACCGTTCGTTAAGGCCCAGATTCGAGCGAGATAACCTTCTGTACCCAACAGGGAGAAACATTTTCCAAAAGCCGTCACCACTATCGAGCATGCCGCGACTCTCAGGGCATATCTAAGCGGAACCGGTCTCAGGTCGACACCAGAACCGACACGTCCCGCGGCGATATCTATAATACGTGTACAATCATTTGGTAAGTCGAACGCCATTGTCGAGTTTGGGAACTCCCACCTAGCTCCTCGGCCTCAATGCACACTCTCGCATTGGCGCTACACAACATAGATCTGACTCGCCGCGGGTATCGCCCAATCGCGACGGCCTGATTGACGTGGGCGAGTTTGTGCAGGTTTGAATTTGTGGTTGCCTGCTCAAGACGCACCACGCGAGAATAATGCTCGGTAACGGGAGTCCCTTGCTCAAAGGCCGGAGAAGGTCTTTTAATTGGGGCATCAGAAAGACTTGGTTTCGGCCGTGTCCACATCTGGTCGGATAGTGGAAACGTCGTGCCTGGAACGCATCTGTTGATCTTTCAACTCACTTCACCGGTTTCCACAAAACATTAACCGGACGGTTTAGAACATATTACCTTGTACAAAGTTACTTGACACAGTCCTACGATTGAAGTAAGTTTCGACCTAGTCTGAGTCGTGGTTTTGCTGATTTCCGACGTTGTGGCGTCGGAACCGCAATGGAAACCGCTCTGTATTAATCTCTTCCACGCGCAAATGAGTTTTGATCGGCCGAAGATTCGCCGCGAGGTTCCTTCAACGTTTCCCGGGCGAGCCATCTAATGGAGCCAGCCAGCCGCGTCGGCTGGCGCCGAAGACATGGGAGTTGATCAGTGAAACTGAGTTTTGATATCAGTGTTAGGCGCGCGTCCTTTTCATCTATCACTTTTTTGGCAATTGGCCTATTGTGGGTCCTCTGGGGCGCTTTCCCGGCGGGAGCGGACCACGCGAGTCTGGGATTGGACTCGCCGATCGCCGTCAACGGCTCGGCGTCCAGCGCTCTTCATCTTGCGCCGGCATCCATCGGCGTGGGAGGCAGCGCGTTCCTCGACCAGATAATTGCTGTTGATTCTGACACCTCATTCTCCACTCAGTTCCAGTTCAGAATGCACGGCGGGTCCGGCGCAGACGGTCTCGCTTTCATGCTTCACAACGACCCCGATGGAACATCGGCGCTCTCGGCGGAGGCGTAGGATATACCGGAATCAACCCAAGCCTGGCTGTGGTCCTCAAAACTTACGCTGGCGAGCGGGTCCGTATATTCCAAGATTCAGGCATGGTTTCCGAAATCGTCCCTTCATCGGGTCTGCAGGGGACGAGTCAGAACATGTGGGTTGACTACGACGGCTCCACAAACCTGCTGAGCGTGTCTCAACCAGTCCGGAGACGCCAAGCCAGCCAGCCCCATCCTGACTCACACCGTCGATCTGGCGACCCTTCTGGGCAGCCAGGCGTATGTGGGCTTCAGCGCGGCAACGGGTGGTTCAACCGACAACCACGACATCGAGGAGTGGGATTTCAGCGCCTCGACCGGAGGCGTCACCGCGGACTTGGACTCATCCCTGCAGTTCAACGGAAGGGCGTTCAAGGGTCTTCGCCTCACGCCGCCGTCCATTTTCGTAGGAGGCAGCGCGTTCCTCGATCAGATAATTGCTGTTGATTCTGACACCTCATGCTCCACCCAGTTCCAGTTCAAGATTCATGGCGGTTCAGGCGCAGACGGTCTTGCCTTCATGCTTCACAATCACCCCGATGGGACTTCGGCGTTAGGCGCACTCGGCGGAAACGTAGGGTATATCGGGATCAATCCCAGCCTGGCCGTGGTTCTCAAGACCTTCGCAGGCGAACGGGTCCGTATATTCCAAGATTCAAGTATGGTTTCCGAATCCGTACCCTCGTCAAGTCTGCGTGGAACGAGTCAGAACATGTGGGTTGACTACGACGGCTCCGCAAACCTGCTGAGCGTTTACCTCAACCAGTCTGGCGACGCCAAACCAGCCAGCCCCATCCTGACTCACACCGTCGATCTGGCGACCCTTCTGGGCAGCCAGGCGTACGTGGGTTTCAGCGCGGCTACCGGCTCCTACACCGACAACCACGACATCGAAGAATGGGAGTTCTTAGGAGACAACAACCCCCCCACCGACCTCACCCTGGATTCGTCCTCGGTATCCGAGAACTCGACTCCTGCCGCGCCAGTCGGCGTCTTTTCAGCCGCTGACCCGGACGTAGGCGACGTCCACGCCTTTACTCTGACCGATGACACCGGTGGATTGTTCCAAATCGGCGGGGCCAGCGGCAACGAGCTTCAGGTTGCCGGCTCCCTGGACTTCGAGACAGCCACGAGCCACAACATCGCCGTGCGAGCCACTGACGAGGGTGGGCTGTTCATCGACAAAAACTTCACCATAACCGTGACCAACGTCAATGAGCCTCCGTATCCCATGAACGTTATCGTAAACCCCGTCGTCGAGAACGCGGGCGCCGGACATTTGGTGGGCAACGTGGCGGCAAATGACCCGGACGCTGGCGACAGCATCTCCCTTACCCTGACAGACGACGCGTTGGGGCGGTTCACGTTGACGTGGAGCGGACCGCGAGGAGTGTTACGGGTAGCTGCCGGAGCGGACATCGACTACGATTCTGCTCAGAGCCATAACGTAACTGTCCGGGCTACCGATCAGGGTGGATTGACCCGCGATGAATCCTTCCCCATTTCAATCCTCAATGTAAACGAGGCTCCCTCACTCACGGTGGAGAACGACGGCCCGGTGAACGAGACGCCCGGGGGCACGCTTGCTGTGGTTCGAGCCGTTCCAAGCGTGACCGAACCTATCCAGTCCCTTGACGGTCTCAGCTTCGAATTCGACTGCGACAACGATGGCGGCTACGAGGTAGTTTCACAGCCCGAAGACTTTGCCTTATGCAACTTCTCTGGATTCGGGGAATTCGTTTCGCGAGCCAGGGTGAACCGGGGACCCTTCGATTCGAACATCGGTGAGACAACAACCAGCGTGATTTCAATCGTCAACAGACCGCCCACCGCGGAGGCCGGCGGACCGCATCAGTCGAGCCAGGGCCTCTTTGGCGCCCTGTTCGGCGACGGGACCGACCCCGACTTCGATCCCATTGCCTTCTCCTGGGACCTTGACAACGACGGGAGTTTCGAGACAGATGGTCAATCGGTGGCCTTTCCCACCGAAGGCAAAGCCCTCGGAGAGCATGTCGTAAACCTCCAGGTCTGTGACAACAGGGGTTTTTGCGCATCTGATTCCACTACCGTCGATATCTCAGCGTTGTATTGGGAAGACAGGGCGTCTCCGGGCCCAAGCGCCGCCTCGAGCGCCTTCGATATGGCTGCGAGCGCCAACGGGAAAGTTTATCAATTCAGGAGTGGCTTCCCCGATATCCAAGAGACCTATAAGTATGATCCTGGCTCCGACACTTGGACAGTAATAACGTCTCGCCCGGCCGCGCACGCAGTCACAGTGGATGAAGTAGAATTGGTGGGCGCTACAGACGGACTCATTTACGCTATCGCTAACGTAAGAGTGGCTAAGTGGTTGGGGGGACTGACGCCGGAAGCAAGGATATACTCATATGATCCAGAATCCAACAAATGGAACCGGCGCAAGGAACTCTCAAGTCCATTAATTGGACTGGCCGGAGCGGACCAGCCCGGTGACGGCAAGATTTATTACCTGCAAACGACCGTTCAATCCGGAAGGGAACACGCGTATATTAGCGCGTTCGATCTTCCAGCTACCGCCTCGGAGACCATCACCCCTCAGGCAGTTGATGATTTCTGGGACACGATCTCCCGAGGGGCGGTGTTGACCGGAGCAGCGAACGGAAAGTTGTACATTTTCGGCGGCCTCAACCAAGCGTCGGGCGCCATCCTTGATCACGTATTCGAGTATGACCCCACGACTGGAGCGTTGACCCAAAAAACCTCGATGCCGACGCCAAGAAACAATGCAACGGCGGTTGGAGCCAGCAACGGCAACATCTACGTCTTTGGAGGAGTTAGCGACGTAGCAGGTTATGAGACAACAGTAGAGGAATACAATACGGCGCTGGACACCTGGAGATTGGTCCCAGAGAATATCCCGATGCACTACCCCGGGGCGGACCAGGCAACTGACGGCAACATCTACGCTTTCGATACTCTGGAACAGAATCGCGTCCTCATATTCGGGACGGCCCCTCCACCGCCTGTGGTGGGCGCTACCGATAGTTCGACCGAGACGGTCGTCCCTGGCGGCACAGCCACGGTGTCCACGGCTCCGACCTCGGCGGGTGAGGCGGGAATCACCGCGACTCTTACCAATAACACCGCCGCGGGCAGCGACGCGACTGTCACTTTGACTACATTCGACGGCAACCCATCGACAGCGACATTCAATGACGTGGGTGGGGGGTTCCTGGACATTAAAGTGACAGGAGCCGATTCAAATGACCGGCTAACCACCAAGATCTATTATTCAAGCGACGTCTCACCCCCTCGCGCACCCCGTGCTCGCGTGATGTACTCCGATGGCGAAAAATGGAGGCCCGTGACGTCCGACAATCTCGACTCGCCTTTCCCGGACACGACCGAGAACCAGGACGGCACAGTTTCGGGAGGCTCTTTCACCGTCACCTTTGGCGATGAGAGCGCTCCCAAGATCACCGAGCTTACGGGCACGTTCTTCTCATTCACGGTGGACGACACGCCGCCGGTGGTCATGCCACTTGTCATAGGCATTCCCCATCGGGACGACTGGTACGATTCCGACGCGACCGTGTCCTGGCTGGTGTTCGAAGAAGAGTCTCTCGACGTGACAACTTCAGGATGCGAAACTTCGACGGTCACATCCGACACGGCTGGCGTCACGTTCACCTGCACCGCGACCTCTGAGGGTGGCACGACAGTCGAAAGTGTTGTGGTGAGACGGGACACCGTCGCGCCATCGCTGACCTTCGGAGCACCGTCACCGGCTCAAAATACAGCGGGATGGCACAACACGGACGTGTCTATTCCGCTGGCGCTGGCCGATAACATCTTAGCTGCTCAAGATGTCCGGGTGACGCTGGGAAACCTCGATCTGTGGGAGCAGCCTGAGATTGACGGCGCGTTCATCGACGGAGAATTTGACCCACCCGCGCTGGTGGTCACCAGGGAAGGCGAAGACGTCACCTATATTGTCAGTGTAATCGACGATGCGGGGAACTTTGCCACGTTCGACTCGCCCGCTCTTAATATCGACAGGACGCCGCCGACGCCAGTCCACGCCGGGCCGTTCGAAGTGGACGAAGGAGACGCCATCACCCTCGATGGGACCCTGTCCACCGACGATCTGTCCGGTGTTGCGACAACTGGTTGGGACACTGATGGAGACGGCGACTTCGACGACGGCGACCCGGCCACATTCACCGGAGTTGACGGCCCGGCGACAGTGCCAGTGTCCCTGAGCGTCGTTGACCTGGCGGGCAACGAAGTCATTTCTGAGAGTGTGGTCACCGTGAACAACCTGGCCCCTATTCTTGGCGATATAACTTCTGACGACTCCACTCAAGCCGACACGGTCTTGAACGCAATCGCCACCTTCACTGACGCTGGGGTCAAGGACGCCCACACCGCCACCTGGAACTGGGGTGATGGCAACATCACCTCTGGCGCGGTTACACAGGGGGCGGGCTCCGGGTCGGTGGCAGGCTCACATGCTTACATCTCACCTGGGGTCTATGACATAACGCTGACGGTACAGGACGACGATCTGGGGGCAGACATTGCCTACAACACCGTGATCGTGGTCGATGACTGCGACTGCGCCAAAGGGAAGGGGTTCTGGAGTCACCAGTTCAAGGCATCAGTCGAGGGCAAAGGCACACAGCAGATCGACGATGCCTCCCTTCTGACATACCTGGCCATCGTAGATTACGCATCCAGCTTCTTCAGCGAGGACGTGGCTCTGGCAAGCCTGCTGGACGCCAACAACGTCTTCAACCCCGAAAAGTCCAACAACGCAGGTGGCAATGGCTCCGGCTCTGGCAACGGTTCCGAAAACAAGGACGCCACCAACCCATCGGCTAATGGCTCAAAGAAGAGGAGGGGCGGCGACAACCAAGTGGACGAGTCAGACTCTGATACCGGCCTTGGCAAGAACATCGCCAAGAAACAGCAGGACGCTCTGGAGCATACCCTGGCCGCATGGCTGAACTTCGCCAAGGGCGCTGTGAACTGGAACGAACCTGTGGTGGATCTGGACGGTGACGGAAACGTTGACACCTTCGGTGACGTTATCGCCGAGGTCGAGGCCATCCTGAGCGCCCCGGACTCCACCGCTGACGACTACAAACGGGCCAAGGGCCTGGCAGAGTCCGTAAACCTGCTGGACCAGGACAATCCCGAATGCGACACCGGCACAGGTTCTGGCTCCAAGAGCGGGTCCGGTTCCGGAATTGGCAGCGGGACGGCGTCCAAGTCCAGCAAGGGAGAAGACGACTCCGGATCGAGGAACGGCTCCAAGGGGAGAGGAAAGAAAGGCAAGTAGCTCTGATTGACATCTTGATTCGGGCGGGTCAGCGACAAGAACCGACTGACCCGCCCACGAAGCGAAAGGCCAGCCATCGCGGTCTCGATCCCGCGTGACCGGCCCTTTTCGACTCCATTCTGGCGATCGGTTCCCCAACGATTTCTTTTTGACAACCCTGTCAAAATCTCAGTTAAGCCAGGTCCCACCAAAAGTTGCATCATTATGTTTTGTGATAATCCGGGCGCGTTCTCTTGATTTGGACCGCGTAAGCCAAGTTGAACAGATAGCCGCTTTGCCTTACAGGTTGGGGATACGGCGTTCTTCGATGAGGGGTAGTTTGGGTTGTGCTTGGAGATAGCCCTCCTCAACTTTTCAACATATTCCTCGGCACTACTGAGGACATCTGGACAGCATTCCTCCTCCAACAACGAAGCGATATACGGAAGCGCCCTGTTATCATCTAGTTGGCCCAACGCTTCAATTGCGCTACGGCGCACGCCGGATTCTGGGTCGGCAAGTGAGTCGATGAGCGCAGGCACGACCTCATCATTTGCCCACTGCCCGATACGTCCGAGGGCAGCCGCCGCGTTGCTGCGTATGTCCGACCCTGAGTCGGTGAGGACCCGCACAAGTGCGGGAACCACCAGACCCACAGCCACCTCGCCTGTCCAAACCAACGTTTCAGCGGCATGAACCCGAACTCCGTATTCCGAGTCGGCGAGGGCGATGATGAGGGCGGACAGTGTCTGGATGGCAAGATGCGGAGCCAATCGACCAAGCGCGATAGCAGCCCATTCACGCACCCGACCGCACTGATCTTCAAGAGCACGCACAAGACTAGCCTCAGTACGGGCTGATGGAAGTGGGCCGATTAACCCTAGAGCGAACGCAGAGCTCCAGCGAATTTCATCGTCTGGGTCATCCAGATTCTGCACAAGGGTGGGCACAGCATCCTGCGCCATGGGCGACCGACTAAATCCAAGAGCCTTTGCAGCATCGACACGCACAGCAGTGTCAGAATCAGAGAGGGCTTGAATGAGCGCTGGAATAGCTATGTCCACACTAGGATATCGGGTGTTGCACAGTCCGGCGACGCCGCCTCGACGCACGTGTTTGTCTGGGTCACTTAGCGCCTTGATGAGTATCGGCACACCGTAGGCCGCAATAGGCGGTCTGAGATTCTTCAGCGCTGACGTGATCGTATGACACACCATTCGTCAGAACTCGATAGAGCTTTGATAAGCACAGGGATGGCAGGTTCGCCAATTCCGCGTAACGCCCTAAAGTGCCAGCGGTGGGCTTGACTGAATCTGAACTTAACTAACTTTTGGTCTGTGGCGGTTTCTTCATTGTCCATTGCCAACTGGAAAGAAGCCAGGTGACTTGAAACGGAAAGGTCGTTGATGAGCGGGTGTACAGCAGAGCGGCCGAATCGGTGTAGGGCGTGGGCAGCGAAAAATGCCACTCTCTCATTCTTGTCCGAAAGAGCATCGATGAGGGCAAATAGAGCTTTGTCCGTGGCTGTCGGGCCAAACCTGCCAAGGGCGTTGGCAGCGCTCTCCCGGACAACACTCTTCTCAGTCGGGTTGGCAAGGGCGCTGATGAGCGCTGGGATGGCCTTGTCAGCGGCTGCAGAGCCGATCGCGCCGAGGGAAGAAGTAACGCGGCGGCGCAGTTCATCGTCGGCTGATGAGAGTTGAGCAATGAGCCGGTTGACCTCGATAGCATCGATTTGCTTTTGAGTTTGGTTGAGCCGGTTCGTATGTTCATTCGGCTTTTTCCGCGCCAGCACGTCACCGGCTGTAATGATGCCACGTGATCCAGTTCCACGAATCGTTTTCAGATCTACTCCATGTCTTTTGGCCAGACTCACGGCGACATCGGTTGCTTTCATTTTCAATTTCCTGGGACGTTCTCGATTGTTTCATATCGTGTGTTCACTGAATTCGACTTGTCGTTCCACGTGCATAAGTCACCGGGCCGGTTTTCGAATGTTCTGTGGAACGGAGGTCCGAGAGTAATTTCGGACTTGGACTTTGCAGCTCAAAACTCTACATAATCAGCATTCAAAAAACCCGCCGGTTCAGCACGTAATCCTCATTCACAGTGTGTCCCATCGGCGCTAATCGCCAATAATGGATCAAGCTTCCAGGTGTCGATAATCACGGGATCTACTCCCATGCATTCGCCAAGTTTAGCACTCGTAGGACACCACTGTTTCTTCACCCTCTACTCGAATGGCTTAGCATTTCTTTATGCGCTCAGTGTGAATCATGTCTGGACTAAACCTTGGGATCGCCTGCGTTATCCGCAAGCGTCGCACTCTTAGTGTATTTCATACCAAGTGTACGGCTTAACATTATTACATCAATGCAATAGTCTTGCAAACTAACATTATTGTAATATAGCGCTACGACGTGAGAATTCGAATCATGAACGCTCTTTGAGCGCAGAATCACATGCCTGGCGCGTGTCTCATGCATACATCGCGTAGCAGGTCGGAAAAGAAAGCCAGAATCAAAGGAAGAGGAACTGAAATGTCCACTAGCAAAAAAGCTATAAGCGTTCTGTTAAATCTCGATGAGTATGAGATGTTGGTCCGGAAATCCGCAGAGTTGACACTGGCAGAAGGGTACCGCGTGTCCGTCGCGGAGCTCGTGCGCCGCGCCACCCTCGCTGCATATGTAGAACAGACGAACTCGATTGAGAACGCCAGAGGGCCCACGAGTGAGGGTTAGTCGTGACATCCGAACATCCGATCTCTGCCATAGAGCATCGAAGCACTGGTGTGGCGCGTCGAATTGGCCGAGCCACCACAGGGTCAATGGAGACGGTCATGGAAGAATCTTCGCCGGTCGGAGGCAGGTACTCGCTGATCGAAATGGTCGGAGAGGGAGCCACAAAACAGGTGTTCCGCGCAAGCGATCCGATCCTCCACAGAGATGTGGCCGTTTGCCGGTTCAAAGAGCATATGCTGTCTTCTGGCTATCTGGCCCAGGTCAGGCGCGAAGGTCAGACTCTGGCCGGGTTGAACCACCCGAACATCGTCGCCATTTACGACTTCCGGGATGACGATGGCGTGTACATGGTCACCGAGTTCATGGATGGAGGCAGTCTCAAAGAAAGATTGACGTCAGCCAGCGTTGAAGATGCCCCCCTGCCGGAGCTTTTACGGATCGCTGCCGAAGCCGCCGACGCTCTCAGCTTCACCCACGATCGCGGCGTGTTCCATCGCGACGTGAAGCCAAGCAACGTAATGCTGACGCTCGGTGGAACGGCGAAACTGGCAGATTTTGGGATGGCAAAGCCTTTCAATGATGACACCATCAGCAGGACCGGCGTTATCGAAGGCACAATCCCCTACATGTCGCCGGAGCAGGCCAAGGGAGAGCGTCCAGACAGTCCTACGGATATCTACTCTTTGGGAATCGTCCTGTACGAGCTTGTAGCGCAAAGGAGACCGTTCCACGGAGAGGACGTCTCGGTCCTAGTGGATCACCTGAACACTCCTCCGCCCCCACCCACGCGGTTTTCGTCTACGTGCCCAATGAGATTGGAGGACCTGATACTCCGGATGCTGGATAAAGATGCGTCAGGTCGCCCCACCGCGAAAGAGACCGCGGAGCAACTACGCCTGATCCGCTCCGACCTTCTGGAAGGTCGCGCCAACACGCCATTCATCCGCCCGCCGCCGAATCCGATCAATCCCGGACCGGGACCAGAACTCGTTGAAACGAACGCGCCGACTCCTATATTTGAAGTGGGCCGCACGTCGGGCGCTTTACAGCATCCAATCACGAGTATCTCCATATTCGCCACCGCGATGGCAACACTAGCGATATTGGCCAAAGCGATCGGTCTTGACGTGCTCGCTTTCCTATCGCCGTTGCCCTTGATCGTTCTCACGCTGGCCCTCGTCGTCGCCGTTGGTTCCTTTTCCTGGCGTTTCTTCATTGCGTACGACAGCGAGAGTGCGGAGCGAATTCAGGAACTTGTCGCTTACCAGGAGCCGATCAGACGAGCGAGGGAAGAAGAGGCCCTTCAGGAGTGGCACGAGACCCTTCGCCGGGGTTTCACCAACATCAACTCACAGGAAGGAATTCATTCGCTGGAAGGTTTATCCGACGAATTCATCCAGTTGCGGGAGATATTCAATAATTGGCCGCATTCTAACCTCGTTGCTCTCGGCGATATTCCGCCGTTGTCCGAGCAGACTTACCGCCAGGGTCTCGATATCCTGAACAACGTGTTGGAGTTATTGAACGCCGTCGGCACGTCGAACGTAGAGAGGCTCAAGTCTCAAGTGCGCTCGTTGGAGCGTGAAGTGAAGTCGCTGGAAGCTTCCGATGACACCGGCACCCGCCTCCAGATTCGAAGAACCCGGCTGCACGATCTCAAGGAGCGGTTGACGCTGATCGACCGCCAGGGACTGCGCGCTGAGGAGTTTCTTCTCAGGGCAAACCTCATGGAGGGCGCCCTGCACAAGACACGCATGGATCTGAACGACTTAAAGATCGACGGCGCGTCCAGGGATGTGGACGAAGTCCGCAGTTCCCTGCAAAACACCATCGATCAGGCTCTTGGGGTATTAGATGAGATGCGCGAGTTGGGGTACTAACCACACTCGGTATTCGATTCGCCATCTACGAATCCTATCGAAACCACACGTCCTTGCCAGATGCTGCCTGGATGAATGCCAGGCTCTAGTGGGAACAGATTAAACGTTGGAGATTTCAGATGACACAAGAACGCGGAAATATAGAGGAAGCGCAGAGGAAGCGCAAACGTTGGTGTCCACGGATATAGACGCGCTGCAGACAGCGCCTATTGATGAGCCTGTCTCGCCTCAGGGCCTTGCCGATTCGGAAGACGAATCGTTGCGGGAACGCGCGGCGACCCTTGTCAGACAGATCGCTACCGCTGAGGGAGCCCAGGAGATGGGCTTGATCGACAGCATTACCCACCTGGGCAATCAGACCCAGACCCGGGCCAGCTCTGAACTGGACCTGCTTCGAACTCGCGTTGGAGAGATGCTGTCTCAGGAAGGCGTGGGCGGAGAGATCGCACAGGGTCTCGTGGACCTGAGGTTTGAACTCGACAGGATAAGCCCTGACTCAGTCGGGAGCGCTGGCCCTCTCAGGAGCCTGGTATCAGTGCTGCCCTTCATCAGTAAGACCGCTTCTCCACTCAAGGTGCTCCAGAAGATAGCGATCAGATATGAGCCTGTGTCCCGGCAGATCGAAGAGATCGAAACCCGGCTGCGCAACGGTCGCATGGTGCTGACCCGCGACAATGTAGAGCTACGGCAGTTGTACGAACATGTTGAGCAGCAACGCTTGCCTGTCCAGAAGAACGCCTACCTGGGAGAGTTGGTAATGGACGAGCTGCAGAATCTGCTCGACACTACCGACGACCCACAAAAAGCGAATCGTAGCCGACTCGCACTGCAAGACGTGGCCGATCGGGTGCAGAACCTGCGTATTCTAGACGAAGTATTCGCGCAATTCTTCGTCGGCATCGAGATGACGCGGCGCAACAACGCTCAGCTCGGTCGGGCCGTCGAACGAACTCTCAGCGTCGCCACCAACGTCGTCACCGTTGGACTGGCAATTCAGACCGCCCTGTCGAGGCAGCGCGAGATCATGGAGGCCAACACACGCACGCGCGAGTTCATCGGTGACCTGATCGTCTCCAATGCCTCCGCGATAAATCGCCATACCCAGGAGATCGGCGAGGTCTTCAAGAACCCGGTGATAGCCATGGACAAGCTGACCCAGGCCCACAATGAGTTGGTCGAGGCTATGGAGACAGCCAATCGCCTGAGAGATGAAGGATTTCAGATCGCGAGAGAGAACATAACCAACCTCAGGGAACTGACTGAGGACTTTCAGCAAAGGATCGGTAGCGTCCAGGAGGCTGATTCAATCGAGTCGATCGAAGCGTGATGCGGGTAGCAGGCTCATCTGACTGACGTCGAAACAGCAACCATGAGCGTCCACGGAGCGAGGAAATGAGAGTTACAAAGCTTACAAAGGTGCTATCGAGCACGTTCGGCTTCGCGGCAATCGCAATCATCGTGATTGCCATCGTCTGGCCTGACCCCGATCCCATCATCATCACGATGGCGAGCTCGATAACCAAACGGGAGTGGAACGAGAATGCCATCGCTGAATTCAACAACGCATCGAAGTCCGACAGTAGTCTCAAGGTGGATGGCAGGCCGGTCCAGGTCGAGATGATCCTCGAGCCGTCTCCGTTGAACCCTGAGATCAAAAGATACTACCGATCGCCCACCCAGGTTGCGGACACTGTGAACGGGATCATCGAGCCGGTCATACTGTCGCCTGCCAACAGGCCATGGCTCGCGAAACTGAAGGCCGATTGGCGAGACCGGTATGGCGCCGAGATTTTCACTGAAGCTGCCCCCCCACTGCTTAGCACTCCCATGGTGGTAGCGATGTGGGAGTCACGCGGGATTGCCCTCGGATGCTGGCCCGAACCAGGGCCGAGTTGCACTTGGAAGAACATCTTCCAACTAGCGAAAAGGGGCGATGGATGGGGCAGCCTGGGACATCCGAATTGGGGAGACCCGAAATTCGCCTATGCGACGGTCGGAGAGTCCGATGTAGCAACGCTCACTGTCGTGATGCTGTGCGCCGCAGGGCTTGGTGTGCAACCAGTTGACCTCAGGGTATCGCAGATGGAGGAGGAAAATGGCTGCGGGGATGCCATAGGCGCCATCGAAGACAAGAAGCCGCGGGCCGCGCCCAGCAGTCCAGTGATCCTGACCCTGATGGAGGAGAACGGACCGGAGTATCTGGAGATGGTGACGACCTACGAGAAAGAGGTCATAGCCTTCAACCGGCGGACCGCAGGCAAGGTCCGAGAGCCGCTCATCGCAGCCTATCCCCAGGACGGAACCATCGTCGCAGACCACCCTTTCGCCATCCTGGACGGCACTCCGTGGGTCACCCCTGAGCAGGTGGAAGCCGCGCGGATCTTTCGCGAGTTCCTGTTCACCGAGGATCAGCAGGAAGCTCTGATGGAGACTGGTCTGCGTCCCGCCGATTCACGAGTGAAGATTGCGCCGATAGACCGAAACAACGGCGTCAACCCTGGCGCCGTCTCGGTTATCCTCGAAGTCCCGGACGTTCTCGCGATTGAACGGGCTGTCGAAGTGTGGGACGCAGTCGAGAAGCAGGCCGACATCGCGCTGGTGTTCGACAGATCCGGCAGCATGAGAGGGTCGAAGATTAACGCCGCCGCTCAGGGAGCGAATGCGTTTTTGGACTCGATGGACAACGAAGACTGGCTGATGTGGCTTCCGTTCGACAACAACCCAGGACAGATTCACCAGGGGATAAACGGAAAAGTTCGGGAGTCATTGAAGAACATCATCAACAGTGAGATTGCAGATGGCGGCACGTCGCTGTTCGACTCGATCGGCCTGGCATACCAGACTCTTGAGACGAGACGTAGAGTCCGGGGTGACTCGCGCCGCTACGGAATTGTCGTCCTGTCTGACGGCGAGGACACCGAGAGCAACAGTTTCTCGCTCGCCCAGTTAGAGGCCATGATGCGCCCGACCGAGCGCGATCCTACGGGAATCCAGATTCACGCCATCGGAATTGGGGACGACGTCGATGAGAACGTGTTGACGAAGCTCGCCACGGCGTCCCAAGGCGCTTACGGGACTCCTGACCTGGAGAACATCGAGGCCATCTACCGGCAGATCTCCAAGTATTTCTAAGTCGAATCGATTTTTGCCCCTAAATGGGCATTGTATCTGTGACTTGAGCGGAGGTGGTTCACATTGATAGAGCGCCATACAACAAGGCTGCCGTTGGCAATGGGACTACTCATAACTTCCTGAATGATCCTCTGGGCATGTGGGGTGGGCTCAACTACACCTGCTGACAAAACCGACAGGGGACAAGAGCTCGTGCAGCAAGGACGTTTTGATGAAGCGATAGATGCTTTCGATGAAGCCATACACTTGTCTCCTGAATTCGCCCGCGCCTATCAAGGTCGTGGCCACGCCTACGCTGAACTGGGTCAGAGCCAGCGTGCCATCCGGGATTTGGATGAGGCCATTCGTCTCGCACCTAGCCTTGCTGTGGCCTGGAGCAACCGTGGGAGCGTTTACAACGATCTGGGTCAATTCGATAGGGCCATCCGGGATTTCGACGAAGCGATTCGACTCGTTCCGCAGAAGGCTAAGCCTTACGACAACCGAGGATATAGCTACTACAACTTGGGGCAGTACAGCCAGGCCTTCGAAGATTTCGACAAAGCTATCCGACTCGATTCCAACGATGATTTCGCTTACGCCGATCGTGCGGTAACCCATGCGGCTATGGGTTCGAAAAAGGAAGCTCGGCTTGATGCTACGAAAGCTGTGGAACTCGCTTTCGACATTGACCTCTTTCCTAAGGAGTTAAAGGAAGACCTTAGGAAATAAATGAGGTTAAACCACACCTGTGGCCATTGCCTGTAGCTCACCAGGACACCATTCAAAGGTTTGGCCGACTGAATTGGCGACTCTTCGAGGCTAGGTATGCTTTCAGGCAACGCCAGTCGTCGTAGTGGGTGCCGCTCTGGTCAGACTCATTCACTTCTGCTTGTGTGAACTGCCATTCATATTGAACCTGTCCCGACGAGGAAAACATGAAGATGAATGACAAAACCTACGAAACCGCCGCAATAGAACCGCGCACCATCGCGAGCAAGGCCAAGGCATCATCTGACGGCAATGGGGCCCGCGTGCTCGTGGTTTGGCTGATGTTCACGATACTTGCTGGATTGCCATTGCTGATCTCAAATTATTGTAGTAGCGGGCGGATCGTGGTTGGGCAATTTCACGATAAACCGCTCAGGCTCGTAGGAGTCCAGGGAGACACCATACAGTTCAACATACTCGATCCCCGTTCTCACAATGGCAATTGGTCGTCCCCTGACGGAGTTCGGCTGACACTGTCCGATAAGGGCGGCGACTGGTCAAAGTCATTCCTAGTTCTACGTTCAGGGGTCAGTAGCTTTTGTGGAACGTCATGTTTGGAAGGCTCCTTCGTTGTGCCTACGTTAGAAGCCCGTTTGCTCTACGGCGGAATTTCGGGCTTGGTTCGGCCAAGATTCGGAAGGAACGTTCACATTGAACGTCCGGTGGAACTTCAGGTAGTAGCGTCGGGAACTGGAATCACTTCGGGGGAGATAGGCCGAAACCAGGCCTGGCGTTTGATGTGGCTCGTGTTGGCGCTGAACACCGCTATCGGCGCGCCCATAATCGCCGTAGTCCATCTGAGAGGGCGTTTCATAGATACTCAGAAACCCCATAACTCCCCCCTGAGATTGGTGGGGATACCGGGAGACAGGATCACGCTTCAATTATTCAGTGGAGCGCGGTCCCGGGACGGCTGGTGGGGTTCGAAAAATGGAGTCAAGCTGGCGCTGGTTAACAGTCCCACCAGCGATCGCAGCGAGATTGACATTGTGAGTCCGGGAACCTACTACACCGGCACCGATGAACTGGGGGGGATTCACGCCAGGTCATCGTTCCAGGTTCCGGGACTTGTCAGGAGCGGCCCCGATTCACAAACGTCTACAGAATTACTCGACGGACATTTGACAGGAGATGTTCAATACCTGAAGTCCATAACTGAGGTGGAAACCCACCGGGTAGATGTCCCATTCACCCTGCGGGTGGTCACCGAGGGCGCCACCTCCGGCAATTCCAGCCTGCGAACGTGGCGCATCTTCTGGATCGCGTGCGCGTTGGATGTCGCGCTCATCGCAACTCTTGGCATCTCGCTGGTCAGGCTCATTCACTCCTGATTATGGGAACTGCCACTCTCATTGAATCCGTTGCGACGAGGACAACACGACGATGAATGCCAACGACTCTGGAACCGCCGCAATACAGTCTCACACCATCGCAGGCAATGCAAAGGCGTCGTCAGACGGGAATTGGGGCAGCATATTGTTGGTTTGGCTAGGCCTAAGCCTTGTTTTGACGATTTATCTGTTGACTAGCTACCGCGATAGCGGACGAATTGAGGTTGCAGAATATCCAAAAAAGCCGCTCGAACTTGGTGGTGCACAGGGGTACACCATACGATTCACCATTCTCAGCCGTGCTTCTCACAAAGGAAACTGGAGATCCCCTGATGGTGTCTCCCTCACGCTAGAGGACGCCAGTGGCGCGTGGTCGTATATCGTCGTCCCGCCCGGAGTTGGCAATTCCTGCAACTCGAATTGTAGTGTCCATATCACCGTGAAAGGCTCGATCATCGTCCCATCGCTGGAACCCCGCCTGTTGACTGGCAGATTTTCAGGAGTAATCCAGTACCCCTCGGTGTCATACGAAAAAAAAACGAACGCTCGTATCAACCGCCCGGTGAGACTTGAAGTGCTTGTTCCGGGGGAAGGCGTTACATCAGGTGAGAAAGAACGAAGCAGGGCCTGGCGCCTGATGTGGCTGGCGCTGGCGTTAGATGTTGCGATTGGAGCGCCCTTTATCGTTGTGGCCTATCTTAGGGGCGATTTCATAGACACGCAGAAACGATACAACTGGCCACTGAGATTGGTGGGAGTGACCGGGGATAGGATCAAACTTCAACTGTTCGAAGGGGAATCGATCCAAGGCAAATGGGGTTCGAAAAACGGGGTCCGGCTATCCTTGGCTAATAGGTCTGTCGGCGCATTCCGCATCGAACGCACCGTAGTGACCAGGCGGACTTTTAAGTCCGCTTCAAGAGGAGAAGAGAGCTTTCATGTAAGGACATGGCTCAAGGTCCCCGATCTGCATCAGAGCGAGCATGAAACGCCGCCTGAGCCCGAATTGTTCGCCGGACGTCTCTTGGGAGATATTCAGTACCCGCGTTCCAAAACCGAGAAGGCGACCTTTGACGTCGTTATCCCTTTCACCCTGCTGGTAGTAACGGAAGGCGTCACTTCCGGCAACTACAGCAAACGAACCTGGCGCATCTTCTGGGTGGCTTCCGTCCCCGACACCGCGCTCGTAGTGGGACTAGGCGTTGCAGTTGCAAGAATCTTATAGACATTTCGTTCGAACCGAGAGGATCGGATCATGGAATACACCACACTTCGACCGGAGGCCGAAGAAATCGCAGAGTTGAACCAGGTTGCCTTCGGCGGTTTTTGGCGCAGGTTTTTCGCAGCCCTTATAGACGGCATCTTGATCGGTCTTATCGCCACTGCTCTGCTGCGGGTGGGAATTTCGGTTGGAACCACTTTCAGTAGCCCCAGTTGGTGGGAGGGCGTTTTGGGCTGGCTCGTCATCCCGATTGTGTCTGTCGGCTACACGGTTCCGGCATGGGTGGCTTCGGGTCAGACGCCGGCAAAGAAACTCTTGGGAATCAAAGTCGTGAGTCTAAACAGCACGCCATTGGATTGGCGCTTCGCTCTCCTACGCCGGGTCGGCTACTATCCGACACTGTTTTCCGCGTTGATCGGCTATCTGTGGTCCATATGGGACCCTCACAAGCAGACATGGCACGACAAGCTAGCTGGAACCAACGTGGTCAGACATTCGGGATCTGGTCAAGTCCCGAAATCTACGGATCAGGTGCGTTCTAAACAGAAACATTGGGGGATTGGGTTGCTTCTGGCATCAATCGTTTGGATTCTGGGCGTAGGGGCGCTGGTCACTGATCTGGATCAGAACGCCGAGCCAATGGCTAGCGAAACGGAGCAGATCGACGACCTTGCGCACAAGAATGTCCTCATATCCAACTGGCTGTCGACACACCAAAATCCAGTCACCGCAGTGATGGTGGATCTTTCGTCATTGGGGTTGATGAGTCCTCCTCAATACTCGGAGGATCCCATGCCGGATCGGATTTCCTCCGAGCGCATCGCGATCGACTCAAGAGATTACCGTGACCACTCAGGTGGAGACCACTCAGGTGAATTGGCGCTGCGGCTCATCGCGGTACACTACGCCGGTGACACGGCCTACGACCGAGACCAGGGCACGGGGATGCCCTTTCTGAAACAGGAACAAGCTCTCTCGGAATTCTATTGCGATCCGAGTGCGCACTGCGAGTGGACGTTCCTGTACCACAATCGTTGGCTGTTCATGGTGATGAGTTTCGAGCAGGACAGTGTCGCGATGAGGAACTCGGTGATCCAGACGTTATCTGATTGATGTATCCCAATAAAGTGACGTCAAGCCGAACAAAAAAAAGCGTCGCAGATCGATGCAGCAGAATCACTGCAGCGAAATTGATTCCGAGCCGATGCCTGACACCCAAGCCCCAGACCAACCTACCCCAATCACTGCCGCTGCGCGACTGACGGTGACGCCTCCAACTGTCGCCGAGTCACCATCTATACAATCACCGTCGCCTGTGCCCCCGTCGCCTACCGGGACGCCAATCGCCACAGCCACT
>JASLRP010000551.1 GCA_030743915.1 SAR202 cluster bacterium
TGTCTGGGGGTCGGTGACAGTCGGTTTGGGCGTAGCCATTTGCCGTTCAGACTTCGCCAGCGCCTGTTCGCCTGCCAGAGTCAATTGGTACAGACGACGCCTCGGTCGTCCTTCGCGTTCGGCGATCTCCGGGTCTTCCCATCTGCTGGTCAGCAGGCCCGCTTTCGCCATGCGGTTCAGCGCTCTGTACAGCGTGCCTTGAGTCACGAAACGTTTGGCGTCATCGCCTGACTTGACGGCCTTGGCGATCGCGAAGCCGTGGAATTCCTTGTTGTTTTGGAGTCGCAACTCTACGCCCGCTCTCAGGAGCGATATTTCTATGGGCAGCAGAGCGCCTGGTTTTCTTCTCATGTGATTATTATACGCATATATATGCGTATAAGCAACAGAGAGTCATTCGAGACCGCTTCAATAGCGAACGTCGAACGCCGAATCTACTCCGAAAGCTCCTCCCAGATGAGGCCGTAGCTGTGAGCCCGGGACTCTGGAAGAAGGCCCGCCAGTTCAGCTTCCTGCACGGCGCAGTCTGGCTCGGTGATGTGGGAGCAGTTGCTGAATCGGCAACCCGAAGCAAAGGCCATGATGTCCGGGAAATAGTCCTGCAACTCGATGCGTGTCAGCCCTCCGAGACCGAACTCTTTGATGCCCGGAGTGTCGGCCACGTAGCCGCCAACATCCAGCTTTAGCAGGGTCGATTGGGTCGTCGTATGCTGGCCCTGTCCGTTGATCCCGCTGACCTCTCCTGTGCGCAGCTTCAGGTCCGGTTGGACCGCTGATAGCAGAGAGCTTTTGCCGGTGCCTGACAGACCCACCACAGCGGTGGTGCGATCGCGCAGGGCCTCTCGAAGCTCGTCCACGCCGACGCCCTCCGTCGCGCTGGTGCGCAGGACTCGTTGTCCCAGATTGAGGTAGGGCTGGACCGTCTCTTCGTAATCTTCCTCATCGGTCAAAAGGTCCACCTTGTTGACGCAGATGATCGGCTCTATTCCTGTGCGCTGGGCAACGACCAGATAGCGGTCGATCAGTTCCAGCCAGATAGCCGGATTCCACCATGCGGACACGATCAGCAGAAGGTCAACATTGGCCGCGATGACCTGCTGTTTGGGAGCGAGGAACGAGTCCGGGCGGGCGAGGATGGTCTGTCGAGGCAGGATTTCTTCGATCACCCAGCCATTGGCGCCGTCCTCGGTGACGAGGGCCTGATCTCCCACGGCCACAGGGTTGATGAATCCAGTCTCGATCTCGGTCAGAATGCCACGAACGGTGCAGTCCACCTCGGCGCCGTCCAAGAGGACGCGCGCTTTCAAGCCGGCGGCAGAGATCACAAGACCCTGCTGTCCTGTGGCGGTTGTGGCGTTAGAAACGGCTTGCTGCCGTTGGTGGGAGTCGGTCTGGAGCACGGCTTTCTCGACTTCGCGTCGTCGATCGTGTTCGTCTCGGGACATCACCCGTTCCAGGGTGTCGTGGTTGAGCTCGTCCTCGTTTCGGAACGCCTCGTCGGTCCAGTCCTTGCGCCGAACCCGTCGGCGCCTGCCCCTGCCGCCGCGCCTGAATCGTTTGCTTGCTTCGCTTTCTTTGGCCAGTTGTTTTCTCCGCTGTCCCTTGGCCGTATTCTTCTGGTGGTCCTGAACCTTCCTGGCATGTTCAGGGGGGAGATCCTTCTTAAACGTCAAAGTTGATTCCTCCGTATCGGATGAATGGCCGATTGTGTGTAACAGTTATCCAACATTAGGGAGCCACGTATATTGCGAACTCATGGCCTCTGTCGGTCCTATCTCACTGCTGCCGCGTGAGTTCGCGACGGCGAATCGGGGAAAGTTCCTGCAAACAAAAAGTCATGAGCGACGCGCTTTGCTGCTCATGACTCATCCGGCACGGAGTGTGCCTCGCCAGATTCAACTGTTGAGTTAAATGGATCTGGTTCAGCGCCTCCATCCGCTGAGAACGCGGCAAGAAAAGCGGCACGCAATAAACTGTGTTTTCCGCACAGAACGTGACATTGTGACTTACCTCCTTTTCTCAGCGTATCGGCGCAGTTCGCGCCTGTTGGGGAGATTATAACCCCGCTCGTGGGTATAATCAACCTGAAAATTCGCAATTGGCGGCATTGAATGAATTCTCGCGCCGACAGTCGATCGCCAGTGTTCAGACAGAGAGAATTTCTAAAGCCATGAAGATCACCCAATCGACTACTCTCACTCCTGACCGCCACACCAGAGCGAGGGACGGCAATTCGGACAGTCCGATTATCGAGATTGCCGCTGACGGAGTTGTGTTGGATATGGCCGGAGCGGTTCTGGACGGCGAGGACTTTTTGAGCGTCGGGATTCTCGTGCGCGGACGGTCAGAGGTGACGATTCGTAACGGGATGATTCGAGGCTGCTACCAGGGCATCAGGGTCGAAGATTCCCAGAGGGTCACGATTGAAAACTGTGTCGTCCCCGATAACCACAACCCGACGGGAGTCGGTTGGCTGGGCGACATGGCAAAGCCGAACGAAGCCGGTTTCGGAGGCGGTATCTATCTGGTGGGTGTCACCGACTCCGTGATCAAGGGCAATTTGGCGACCAACAACTTCAACGGAATCGACCTGGTTCGCTGTGAAAGGGTGACTGTTCGAGGAAACGACGCCTCGAACAGCGGCAACGTCGGAATCCATCTGCTAGCGTCCAGTGACAATGTCATAGAAAACAATCGCGCCGATCACTGTGTCCGATTCGCA
>JASLRP010000552.1 GCA_030743915.1 SAR202 cluster bacterium
CCGCAACAGCGGGAGGCGCCTCTTGCTTTGTGATGAAGCAAGATCGCATCTCCCTTGCTCTGACACCAGTTGCCGTCAATTCGAAAGTGGACTATGATCTGGGAAATATCGAGGACGTTCCCTACTCAACAGGTCAATTCCAACGAACCCAGTCGAATCTTGTGACACAGCCTTGACTAGTGATCTGGAGCTTTGCTAGTCTCTTAGGTTTCAATAAGATGCTCGGGGGCACAAAATAGCAGGCCGTTGATATGTTCGATCAATCTCCCCAGCGATTTCTCAACATCAGCCTGGTGTTCGATCCTCAATCTAGCCCCCAAGACTCGTGGATAGTTTCAGACATGAGACCGGCATGCTCACCAATTCAAGTCATCCGAAGTTATACCTCGCGTCAACGTTCGTATCCGCCGCTGGCTGTTTATATCTATATTATAAGGAACGCGCTGGCAACTATTGAGCCAGCCGATCACGTTTGAAAATCGACTGCAACAGATTCAGCGAACAGGGCGCAGCATGAATACAATGAATCTTGACCAGAACGCGGTGTTGGCGGAGATCGGGAAGATAATCACCTCTTCCCTGAATATCGACGAGGTCTATGGCCAATTCGCAGAGTTGACTGGCTCCATTTTGCCCCACGATGTCATGTCGCTAAATCTGGTGGACTGGGAACGAGAACTCTACACAGTCGCCTACCGCCACGGACCCGTAATCGCCACCAGAGAGACCGGAAAAACCCTCCCTCTCGTAGGGTCAACGACGCAGAGAGTCGCCAATTCTTTGACTGGTGTTTTGACCAACCTTTCGGACGCGGAGTTTGTGCGTGAAAACGTTCCGGGTTCGTTGCCTTTGACAACCGGTGGATTTGCATCTGGCATCGGCGTTCCGTTGAAGAGCGATGGCGTTGTGCATAGCACGTTGATGCTCGCCAGCTACGAGCCTTCGGCCTACAACAGCGAACATCTCATTTTGGCACAAAAAATCGGGTCCCAGATTGCTGGAGCAATAGCGAACGCCCAGTTGCATATGCAGCTATCCCATAGCGCCAGTGAGCAAGATATCCTCGCCGAGATCAGCCGCATCCTGACTTCCTCTCTCAACATTGATGAAGTGTTTGCTGAATTTGCCGAGCTGATCAGGCCGACGATACCTTTCGACAGAATCGCCATGTGGGAGATTGACGAGGGCAGGCCAAACGGCGGAATTTTGCACGCTCTGGGTGTGGAGATACCGAGTCTCGCCAATGGCTCCATTCCTCCTCCCAACAACGACAAATTTCGAGATATGATCCTTAACCGCTCCCATTTGTTGGTCTCGGACGAAAGCGCAGAAGAGGGCGCAAACTCCGACTCAATCACGGTTTTGGCCGTGTCGACGGGTTTTCGTTCGCTTTTGGCTGTTCCAATGGTTTCCCGCGACCGAGTCATAGGGCTATTGACCTTTCGGTCCCGAACATCTCATCTGTACACGAGCCATCACTTGTCTCTCGCACAACGAATTTCCGACCAGATCGGTGGCGCCATCGACATCAATCAGTTGCGCCGAATATCAGAGCGTGAGGGCCATGAGCGTCGGGTCTTGGCTGAGATCAGCCGCACGTTGACTTCGTCTCTTGATATTGATGAAATATGGGTTGAATTTGCAGAGTCAATCAGGTCCCTGATACCTTTTGATAGGATCGCCCTGTGGGAGATTGACGAGAACAGACCGAACGGCGGAACCTCGCATTCATTTGGGGTCGAGATACCCGGCGTTAGCCCTGGAACGCCTCCCGTCCCTGACAACAGCAAATTCCAGGACCTGATTTCGGGCCGCTTAACACTGCTAGACCCAGATGAAACCCAGGGCGAAGACACACTCACTGACCCACTAGTGGCAATGTCCGTAGCCGAAGGGTTCCGTTCGCTGCTGGCGGTCCCTGTGGTCGCCCGTGACCGGGTCATCGGGATATTGAGCTTCCGGTCTCGGACGCCCGGCCTGTATACGAAACGCCACCAAGCCCTGGCGGAACGAATAACCGATCAGATCAGCGGACCGGTCGCGATCAACCAGATGCACCGAATATCTGAGCGCGAGGGTCGAGAGCGTCAGACTTTGGCTGAAATTAGCCGGGTGGTCAGCTCTTCACCAAAAGTTTCTGAAGTGTACGATAAATTTGCCGATCTGGTCGCGAGCATCATCAACCTGGACAGGATATCGATTGGGCTAATCGATGAGGAGAACGGAGAGTTCTCTCACCTCTATTCCGCCGGGATGCAAGTTGATGGAGTAGGTCACGGATCGCGGTCTGAACAATTGACCATCTCGCTGGCTGGAACGCTGGCGAGCGACGCGCTCGTGTCCAAGTCCCCGATCATCATTTCAGAATGTGACCGCGACAAGCTCAAGGAACGATTCCCAGGCCTCATGCGTGGATTCGATGCAGGCCTTCGACACTGGCTTGGCGTGCCTCTGATAACCGAGGGGTCGGTAATGGGTGTTTTGCGCATCGCTTCTAAAACATACAAATACAACGAACACGATGCGTCAACAGCGGAACGCATCGCCGCGCAGATCGTTGGCACGGTTGCCAACGCCAAATTGAACGATGATCTAACCCGTAAATCGGCGGAACGACAGACCCTCGCAGAGATAAGCCGGATCGTCAGCTCTACGGCAAACTTGAATGAGATATTCGACCGTTTTTCTGAGTTGATGAGCGGCATGGTCAATTTCGACCAGCTTTCGATTACCGTTCCTGACGTTGATGAGGATAGCCTCTCATATGTATTCCGAAGAGGCGTGAATCTACCTGATCAAGGCGCCAAAGGTCCGTACCCTTTGCAGAACTCAGCGACGCAGGAGGTTACTCGAACTCAGAACAGCATGATAGTCGATCTACTGGACGAACCGTGGGTAGCGACAAACATACCAGGTCTGCTCATGACGTACCGACACGGGGCTCGCACTGTGATTGCGAGTCCGCTTATATCGGATGGCGAGGCATTCGGGGCATTGCTCCTGGCATCGTTTCAAGAACGAGCCTACGACAGCCATGACCTCGAGTTCGTCGACCGCGTGGGCGCTCAGATCGCAGGAGCGCTGGCGAATTCAGAACTTCGTCGGGAACTAGAACGCGAAGCCACCGAGCGCAAAGTGTTGGCAGAGCTCGGTCGCATCATGAGCTCCTCGCTTGTTTTGTCAGAAGTGTATGAGCGCTTCGCAGAGCAACTGAAGAGAATAGTCGATTTCGATTGGTTGATCCTCGCGGCCGTTGACCTGGAGACCTGGTCGGCAACCCAGCTGTACTACTCTGGAACAGGAGTCGGACCGCTCCAAGATGGGCAAACCGTTTCGATGGCCGACTCACAGGGCGGAGAATCAGTCCGGCAACGCAAAACGCTCTTGTTCCATCCATCGTCACGTAGTGAAACGGCGGCAGCCTACTCGACCATCGTGCGAGCGTTTGATGAGGGATTCCGGTCGTATCTGACGGCGCCCCTTGTCTCAAATGACACGGTTGTTGGGGTCATAACGCTGCGATCGAAAACCACGAACGCTTACGACTCTAAAGACGCTTTGTTGATTGAGCAGGTCTGCAACCAGATCGCTGGCGCATTCGCCTCCGCGAAACTCCACCAAGTGCTTGAGCGAGAGGCCCACGAACGAGAAGTGTTGGCAGAGTTGGGAAGGGTAATCAGCTCGTCTCCAAACATCGAAGATGTCTACGATGAGTTCGCTGAACTGGTCGGGAAGATAGTGCCATTCGATCGCCTGGTGATTGGGACAGTGGACCATGAGGCTTGGACCGGCACAGTGGCGTATGTCGCTGGGATGCGCTACGCCACGCTGGAACCCGGTGACACGATACCGCTTGCCAACACACAAGTTGGAGATGTGATTAAAAGCAGATCAGCCGGCATTCTTCATGCGCCCGACCTGCAGGAGATGTCGGAACAGTATCCACGCCTGCGCGATATATATGACACTGGATTACAGTCTTATCTCTCGGCGCCATTGATTTCGTCTGACGTAGTCACCGGCATTCTGACTTTCCGCTCTCTGGCGGCCAACGTATATACAGAGCGAGAATTGGGCCTGGCAGAACGAATCGCCCTACAGATCGCCGGGGCGATCTCGAACGCGCAGATGTATGCGGTTCAGGAGCGCGAAGCCCGCGAAAAGGAAGTTCTTGCCGAGATCGGGCGGGTGATCGGCTCCTCGCTAAATGTTGAAGATGTGTATGAGCGGTTCGCTTCCGAGGTTGGAAAGATACTCGAGTTCGACAGAGTTTCAATAGTTAGTATTGACCAGGCCCGCGAAACGCTTACCCCTCTTTACTCGTCCGGTATCCAATTGCCAAGCAGGATTGGCGGAAACACGATCCCTCTGAAGGGAACGCCAAGCTACGAAGTTGCGACGTCGAACGGACCGATTGGCGCTGATGTAGAAATTGAGACTGTGGCATCTGACCCGTATCCAGTTAGAAGAGAAATGGCCGAGCTTGGGCTACGGTCATTTCTCTCAGTTCCGCTCGTTTCCAATGACAAGATAATTGGAACGTTCACAATCTCTTCCAAACAATATGGCGCATACGGGGATAATGAAATAGCCATTCTCCAACGCATCGCGACCCAAATCGCCGGAGCCGTAGCCAACTCGATACTGTACACCGAACTCAGGGACACAAGCATTGCGCTAAGTGAGTCTCAGGGGCAGTGGGACTCTCTGGTGAGCAACACTCCTGACCTGATCGTTATCCTGGACCTAGAAGGGACAATTCAGTTCATCAATCGCACGCCGGATGATCTGGAATCAAACTCGATGGTGGGAACGAGCATATACAATTTTGTATCAGAGCCGTATTATGACACGGTGTCATCGACGCTGGCGCGTGTGCTCGAGTCTGGCGTTCCCGGTAGCTACGAGATCGGCGGTATCCCAGGCATGGATGAGTCTCTAACATTCAATTGCCGTGTTGGCCCAATAAAGCAGGATGGAAAGACCGTGGCATTGAGCGTAATCGCCACGAACATCACCGAGCGCAAGCAGGCAGAGCGAGCTTTGATAGAGAGCGAAGGCCGCACCCGGGCGATCTTCGACGGCGCGGGCATCGGGATCTGTCTGTTGGACTCGTCAGCAGATCTCATTACGGCGAACCCCTCATTCCTAGAGATTCTCGGCTACACCCAAGAAGAGATCACTTCCATCGGATACCTGGGGCTGGTCCATCCAGATGACCATGAGGAAAGCGCACGATTGTACGACGAGTGGATCAATGGTGATCGGAACCGGTTTGACACCGACATCAGATTTTGCCATAAGGCTGGACACATCGTCTGGACTCGGACCACATTGACGATGCACGAGTTGAACCCTCAAAGCGAACCGCTGCTGATCGCCATGATCGAGGATGTCACCGAACGCAGGCAACTCGAAGAGCAACTGCTCCAGTCTCAAAGAATGGAGGCTGTCGGGCAACTGGCTGGCGGCGTGGCTCACGACTTCAACAACCTCCTCACAGCGATCATAGGCTTCGCGCATCTGGGCAGCTTCCAGGTCCATGAAGAGCACCCCGTGTACCGATATTTCAATGACATTCTGACAGCGGGCGAACGCGCCGCGCGTCTGACACGGCAACTTCTGACCTTCTCTCACAGCGACATAACAGAGCCCGTGGATTTGGACCTGAATGAGGTGATCGCAGAAACAAATCGCATGTTGAGACCGATCATCGGGGAGAATATCGAACTGAACACCCTCCTGGCTCCCGATCTGGGAAAGATAGCGATCGACCCAACTCACGTGGAGCAACTTCTGGTCAATCTGGCGGTCAATGCCTCCGACGCCATGCCCAATGGCGGCAAGCTATGGATTGAGACCGATCGCCAAACGATTGATGAAGTATCCGCATTGCAAAACACCGAGCTATCGTCTGGAAATTATGTCGTTTTGACGGTGCGGGACTCCGGTGAGGGCATGACTGATGCAGTAAAGAGCAAGATTTTCGAGCCATTTTTCACCACCAAAGAAGTCGGCAAAGGCACCGGGTTGGGGCTGGCCACGTGCTATGGAATTGTGACAAAAGCCGGTGGGCACATCACAGTGGACACGCAGCCTGGAGAAGGCTCCAGTTTCCATGCTTATTTCCCAATTGTTGACGGCAGCGAACCAGTTGATTCTCAAGCGGAGAGCGAGACTCTAGATTTCGTATCGGGCCACGAGACGATATTGCTCGTCGAAGACGAAGCATTGGTCCGGGATGCATGCGCAATCGCGCTTCGCCGTCAGGGATATGAAGTGCTGGAGGCCGCCAACGGCACCGAAGCATTGAGAATTGTCGAAGAACACACCGAATCAAAGATAGATCTTCTTATGACGGACGTTATCATGCCTTTCATGGGTGGCGTCGAACTCTCGAAAAAAGTCGTCGATGCCATCCCTGAAGTCAAGGTACTGTTCGCGTCAGGTTACTCAGATGACCAGGCGTTGGCAGAGGGTCTGATCATGAAAAACCATCACTTCATCCAAAAACCCTTCACGCCTTTCGTGCTTACAAACTCGGTGAGAGATATTTTGGACGACTGATCACTGCCTTTTGGGGGACTGATCTTTGGGACCCCAAATGGCGCTGTGACACGCTCTCCTTCCTGATCGCCGCTGAAAACACGGGTTGACGTATCGTTTTGTGAGCCAGATGTCAGCCCCAGCCTGGCGAGATAGCTGCGACATTGCAAGAAAACCTCCACTAATCACGCCGATGGGTTTATCATTGTCGTCGGCGCCGTTTAGCAGACGCAACAATACTCAGAAACAATTTGAACAAGCCGCGGTAGTATTTATCGTGGCCGTGGAGGCAAACAACATGACGCAGATTCGAGCAGCCCGCTGGAAGTCAGCGCTTGAACTTGAAATAAGCTCTATCGAACTGGACGATCCCGAAGCAGGCGAAGTGCAGGTGACCATCCAGACCGCAGGCATCTGCGGATCAGACCTGCACGCATTCAGAAACGAATCAACCAGAGAGATCAATGGGCTGGTCCCAGGGCACGAAATCGCAGGGGTGGTCAGCGCGCTCGGCGCAGGAGTGGACCACGTCCGAGAGGGCGATGTGGTCGGCATCGAGCCACTTTTGCGCTCTGTTGTTTGCGGCAAGTGCCGATACTGTCTGGCAGGCGAATATCAGGTATGCACTGCGGGTCGAGGCCCCGGTGGAGGGTTGTTCGGCGAAAAGGTCGATGGCGGAATGCGCGAGATGGGGATATTCCCTGCCGCTGCCGTGTTCCCGGCGCCCTCTGGCGTTGACGCTGAACTCGCAGCGCTGGCAGAACCGCTGGCCTGCTCGGTTCATGGCTACGAGAAGATCGGCCTGCGCGCCAACCAGACCGTGCTGGTCGTGGGCGCAGGGACCATAGGACTGACGGCCCTGCTGGCGGCCAAGGCCGCAGGGTCGCACACAATAATCACTGCGCGACATCCCCATCAGCAGGAAGCCGCCCGACGACTGGGCGCAGATGAGGTCATCGGAGATGATGAAGCCGGCCGCGCCAGACTCGACGAACTGGCCGCTCAAGAGGCCATCGACGTGGCTGTGGAGACCGTAGGAGGCCGCGCCGACACGCTCATTCAGTCTCAGCGCGCAGTTCGGCGCATGGGAACAGTCATCGTCATCGGAATATTCACAGACCGCCTTGCGACAATCGACGCCCTGGACATGGTGCTGAGGGAACTGAACATCATCGGAGCGATTATCTACAGCGCGCCCACCGGCATCGCGGAATACGCAATGGCCCTGGACATGCTGGCAGATCACGCTGACGTCGCCCGCACTCTGGTAACCCACCGTTTCCCGCTGGAGCAGGCCAACGACGCCTTCGTCACCGCCCTGGACAAGTCGAGCAATTCGATCAAGGTGCATATCAATCCTTAAGCCAGTCCTGAGGGAAGTTGCGGCGTCAAAAAGCAAGTGGATCCTGCCATGCTGAGCGGCGGCGAAGCATCTGGTTTCGGGTAATCCAACCGCTGCCAACTGACGACCAGATACTTCCTCTGCGGACTCAGTATGGCGTTGACCGCCGCTTTATGCCTGAAAACCTGAAACCTGATCGCCTCGCCGTTGTACGCGTGTTCTGATTGGGTTAAAATGCGAAACTACCTAGCCTGAGAAAATCGGTTTGCTGTGCTTCCCAACACTTTCGTTCACCTGCCTGATATCGGCCCCGTCACCGAGGGCGAGCTATGGGGTTCGGGCATCCACACCTGGGAGGATTTCCTGACAGCGTCAAGCCTGCCTGAACGCGCAGAGCGCAATTCCGGACAGCTTCGGAGCCTCGTGATTGAGTCGCAGGAGCGTCTCGACGAGATGGATGCCTCCTATTTCTCCAACGCGCTCCCCAGGAACGAAATGTGGCGGCTCTACGCCGAGTTCAGAGACCGCGCCGCCTTTGTTGATATCGAGACCACTGGCCTGTCCCCAGACTCGGCAGATATCACGATGGTGGGCGTTTTGGATTTCCAGGGCTATCGGGCGTTCGTCCGTGACGAGAACCTGGAAGACCTTCGAGGCGCGTTGGAAGAGTACGACCTGCTGATCACCTTTAACGGCGCCGCGTTCGACCTGCCGTTCATCGAGCACAAGCTGGGAAGAATGTTCGCCCAGGTCGCCCACATCGACCTGATGTTTCCCCTGCGTCGAATGGGACTGACTGGCGGCCTGAAAGCAATCGAGAAGCGGTTGAGAGTCGGACGTCCGTCGGCGTTGTCCACTTTGACTGGATTTGACGCCGTACTGATGTGGCGCATGTGGCGAAACGGCGACCGGGCGGCCCGAGACACTCTGGTCAGATACAACGCCGAGGACGTGTTGTCTCTGCCAAAGATCGCCGAGATTGTTTACGATGGCCTGACGGACCGCCTCGATGTCCCGTGCGCGAAACTTGAGCCATCGGACGTTCCAGACATCACCCTGCCCTTTGACGAGGGAGTTATCGAGAGACTGGCGGAGTTGAAGGTCAGGCGATGAGTTCCTTCGCCTACGTTGACCACGAGGGGTTCCTGAACGTCCAGGACAGTATCGGCGATTCTCCGCGTCGCATCACTACGCCGAGCACCTTTTGCACGTGGCCCAACTGGTCACCTGACGGCCGCACGATCGCTTTCTCCGGTTACCGTTCTATGGATACAGGCGACAACGAACTGGGCGTGTATGTTGCCGATCTGGAAGGCAATGACACCCTGCGGGCATACACCAACGATCTCGAGACAGGCGAGATTGCTCCCAGCGCTCCTCACTACTCGTTGTGGTCGCCTGACGGTTCCAAGCTGGCGTTCGTCGCCCAGACCTCGGACGATACGTTGGCTCTGTTTCTGCACCGCCCCGGTTCCGACACGCCTCCACGCAAAATTCTGAGTGGCGGCCCTCTCTACTACGCATGGGCGCCGGACTCCGACAGCATATTCGTTCACTCGTTCCAGGAACATTACATGATTGATCTGGCGGACGATTTCGAGATGCGACAGTTCCCCGGCTCCAGCACTCTGTACATGGCGCCAGCATGGAACGAACAGGATGGCCGAGCGGCTATTTTTCTGGACGCAGACAATAACAGGCAGCGACTGGTGATGCTGGGCCTCCGAGAGCCGGAGGTCAAGGTCCTGTTGGAGATGCCGGGGATTGGAGCATGCTCCTGGCAGCCCGGAGGGTCGGCTCTCGCGCTGGCGCGTGACATGCGGGGCCGTTCAGGATTCTACGACGGTCTGTGGCTGGTTGAACCCAATGAGGGGACCGAGAACAAGATAAACTCCGACCCGACGCTTGCCTTTTTCTGGTCGCCGGACGGCTCCAGGATCGCCTACGTCACCACGTCGGAGACGGGTCAGGGGTCGCTGAGATGGGCAGTGCATGACATCGAGTCAGGAGACGTGACGTATCTGGTCGATTTCCGTCCCACCCAGGAGAATTTGATCACTTTCATGTACTTCGACCAGTACAATCAGTCCCACTCGCCCTGGTCTCCAGACGGCACGCAACTGCTGTTCGCCGGAGAGGTAGGCGGCGAAGAGGATAGAGCTCCGCTGTCTGAAGGCGAGTTGAACAGGGTGTGGGTCATGTCATCGGACGGGGGTAGGCCCGCCGAGGAGGTCGCCAACGGGTTCATCGCCTGCTGGGGGCGCGGGTAGTTCAGAATCAAGAGCGTTTGCGGTTTGATTTGACTCGGCAGCAAAGCCATTGGATGAGCACGCCCACAGATGCACCAAGACAGTCCTCGTATTACCGCTAGGTAGCAACCTCTAAGTCAAATCCGGTGCTTACAACGTTTGTGCCGACTGTCGGCTAGATTACAATTCAGAGAGTCTTGTCCGTTGGGGGCAAATCGCGTGTCGGGTTGACAACGTATAAACGGGCGAGACACACACCGCTGGATGACACGCAAGGCGCACAGTAAATGAGCGAGGACCGTTACAGTATGGCATATCCCAAGTTGGTACAGAGTGAGAGTTTTGACGAGCCAGGGCTTCTGTCTCAGGACTCTTTCCACGAGATGTTGGGCTCGTTGGAGCAAAACATCGGCGCGGTGGCGGTGGTATCCAACGACCGGCTGAGATTTCTGCTTCTCGCGCTGATCAGCCAGGGCCACGTTCTGCTGGAGGACTCCCCCGGAGTCGGGAAGACGCTGACCGCCAAGTCTCTTGCCCAGAGCATCGACAGCAAGTTCGCCAGGATTCAATGCACGCCCGACCTCCTGCCCAGCGACATTACAGGCACCTCTATCTACAACATGAACGACAGCGAGTTCGAATTCCGGCCCGGCCCGGTGTTCTCCAACATCCTGCTGGCCGACGAG